>NZ_JAKRNR010000011.1:0-118383 GCF_022346685.1 Sphingomonas sp. ACRSK
GGGTAGACGCTTCCGGGCCCGTGTTCTGGATAGCGAGAGCGGGGGGGCATAAGGTCGCTATCCGAAGAACAAAACGTTGCGTGGGGGCGGTGGTTCCGGGGAAAAGCGCTCGGGGAGATTCTTTTTTCCGCAGCGGCGTAACGACCCGCGGAAAGCCGTGGATCAGCGCGCCGAACGCGCGCTGATCGCGATTTCATAGGCGCCCACCAGCGGATCGTGGTGGAGGGGGGAGCGCAGCTGACGCGAGAGGCCGAGCAGCACCCGGCCATAGCGCGAGGCAACCAGCTCGCTCAGTTCGGCGCTTTCCACCAGCGCCGGCGAACTCACCCGCAACACCACCTGTTCGGGCTGCGACACCTTGGCCGAGATGCGCGCCTGGGTGCTCGGATTGACCATCATCGCCAGCTCGATCAGCTCGGTCAGCAGGAACGAGACGGCGACGCCGACGTCCTGCGACACCAGCAGCGGCTCGACATCGATGGTGATGCCGAGGCCGGAGGCGTGTTCGGGGGCGGTCGCACGGATGTTGGAGGCGAGTTCGCCGATCACCGCGCGCAACTCCAGCCCGCGATTTTCCTCCAGCTCGGCGAAATGGTGGCGGTGCACCACGGCCAGCGCGTCCACCCGGCGCTGGATCGAGGCATAGGCCTCGCTCGCGTCGGCGCTGGGCGCGCTGCGCGCATGGAAGTTGATCAGGCTGGCGATGACCTGGAGGTTGTTCTTGACCCGGTGATGGACCTCGCGCGTGAGCTTGGTCTGGCGCACCAGCCCTTCGGCGAGGTTGCCCTCATGCTCCTGCACCGTGCGGGTGATCGCCTGGAAGGTCTCGCCGAGCTCGGCGATCTCGTGGGCGGGGACGGCGCCATAGTCGACGCTGCGGATCACTTCGCCCGGGGTATAGGAGGCGACGCTCGCGCGCAGACGGCGCAGCGGGCGGATCAGCAGGCGGTCCACCACGAACCAGCCGATGCCGGCGGCGGCGGCCCACATCAGCAGCGGCAGCAGCATCGCGACCAGCACGGGTGAGGTGATCGGGGCGCTGCGCACGGACATGGAGAAGGCGAGCTCGTCGAAGCCGAGCGGCACCACCAGCGTCTCGCGACGTTCGAGCGCTCCCCTGCGCGGCAGGCCCTGGAGCTGGAGCGGCATCTCGTCGCCGCGCTGCAGCTCGGCCGCATAGGGGGGCACGAAGCCGCTGGGGCGGGCGACGTCGGCAAGGACTTCGGTCGGGAAGAAGGCGTCGGCACGCGTGCCGTTGGGCGCATCGGGCAGGTGGACCAGCAGGCCCTGCGCCGGGAGCAGCGTCACCTGGAGGCGGCCGGGATCGGAAAGGGCGGGCAGCGGCACCGGCAGTTGCGCGCCGCACAGCGTGCGGCCGGTCGCATCGGCGATCTCGAAGCGGATGCCGGCGGCGGACTGCTGGGCGAAGATCCCCTGGACGCGGGCGCAGCTAGGCGCGTCCTGGACATCGCTGTCGATCGCCCGCAGCGCGACGCGCAGTGCCGTCAGGTCACCGACGAGCTCGTTGGCAAGCGCGCGCGACGCCTCCAGCCCGGCCACGCGCAGGCGGGCGCGCGTCTCTACGTCCACCGTCCGCGTCGTCTGCAGCGTCGCGAACAGGGCGATCAGCGCCAGCGGCAGCAGCGCGATGCTGAGAATCAGGAAAACACGCGCACCCGTCGTCAGGTGCTGAAACGCCGCCACAGGCACCATCGGCCTGCGGCGTTCGAGATCGTCTTCGGCCACGAAGGTGGCGCTATTTCAGCTTGCTGAGCAGGTCGAGCATCTCGTCGGGGATCTCTTCCCCAGCGGCATCCTGATAGACAGCGCGCAGCGCGTCACCGACGTTCTTCTGCTTGCCTTCCTCAGGCTTCTGCTTGCCGTCCGCGGTTGCGGCGCGTTCCTGCCGTTCCGTCTCGTTCGAACCCGTCACCAACTGCACACCCTAAGCCCCCTAAGCGCGGCACCCGTGCCGTGCACTACATGAACAAATGCGGCCACGCCAACCCGATGGATGCATGCAGGGGCTGCTGCCCGCATCCGCATGCAGGCAAAGCACCGGCGCATGGCGTGAAACCAAATTCGTCCTCGTTGGTTCCAACCCCGACGCGAAATCGGGGGAGAGCGTCTCTTCCGCCGTCGTGAAAGTGAATTGCAAACGTTTGGACGGCTCCCCAGAATGGCCGTCCACCTCTGGAGGAGACCTACCCGATCATGTCGCTTGGACAGCAACTGGCGCCGCATCTTCCTTTCCTGCGGCGCTACGGTCGTGCGCTCACGGGCAGCCAGTCGGAAGGCGACCGCTATGTGCGCGCCGCCCTGGAGGCGATCGTGGCGGCGCCCGAGGAATTCCCGCGGGACGTCGATCCCCGGCTTGGCCTCTATCGTACCTTCCAGGCGATCTGGTCGTCGACTCACCCTGCCGAAGACGCCGCACGCGAAGAAGCAAGCGGCGATCAGGAGGCGATCGCGCGTGCCCGGCTCGCCCGCATCGCGCCGCTGTCGCGTCAGGCGCTGCTGCTGACCGCGATGGAAGGCTTCACCAACGAGGACACGGCCTATCTGATCGACACCAGCGAAGAAGAAGTCGAATCGCTGGTGGCCGAGGCGCTGCGCGAGATCGAGGCGCAGACCCGTTCGCGCGTGATGATCATCGAGGACGAGCCGCTGATCGCGATGGACCTGGAAACCATCGTGCGCGACCTGGGCCATGACGTGACCGGCGTCGCCGTCACCCGCGATGAGGCGGTGGCGCTGGCGATGGAGGATCGCCCGGGCCTGGTGCTCGCCGACATCCAACTCGCCGACGACAGCTCGGGCATCGACGCGGTCAAGGACATCCTGGCCGAGTTCAACGTGCCGGTGATCTTCATCACGGCGTTCCCGGAGCGGCTGCTGACGGGCGAGCGGCCGGAGCCGACGTTCCTCATCACCAAGCCGTTCCAGCGTTCCACCGTCAAGGCGGCGATCAGCCAGGCGCTGTTCTTCGACCAGTCGACGGTGCCGACGATCTGATACGGAGCCAAAACGATCCTGGGGGGTTTAGGCAGAATGGTCGACGATAAGCGAACCCATCTGAACACCGATCGTGCCCGTGCGGGCACGACCCCCGGGATGACCCGCTACATCCTGGGGGTGTCGCTGGCGCTGGTGATCGTCATTTTCGCGATCATTCTCTGGTCCTGACCCGCGACCACGCGTCCGGCCGGCGCGCCCGCTGGCAATCGACGGACGCATCCCCTATGTTGGCAACACGGCGCCGTCGCGAGCTTGCGGCCGCCCACCGATCGGATTTTCATGACTGAACCGGAAGTTACGGGCGAAGAGACTGGTGCGACCGAGCACGTCGCGCTGTCCGACCCTGAGTTCAAGAAGCAGCTGGCGCAGGTCATCCCGCACCTGCGCGCCTTCGGACGCTCGCTTTCCGGCAGCCGCGATCTCGCCGACGACCTCGTCCAGGAAACGCTGTTGAAGGCGTGGGCTGCGCGCCAGCGCTTCCAGGCCGGCACCAACATGCGCGCCTGGACCTTCATCATCCTGCGCAACCTCTATCTCTCCCAGATGCGCCGTGCGCGCTTCAAGGGCGAGTGGGACGATCTGGTGGCCGACCGCATCCTGGCGGCTCCGGCGAGCCAGGATCGCCACGTCGAGCTTTCCGACATGCAGCGCGCCTTGCTCCACCTGCCGCAGCCGCAGCGCGAGGCGCTGATCCTGGTCGGCGCCGGCGGCTTCGCCTATGAGGAAGCGGCCGAGATCTGCAACGTGGCGGTGGGCACCATCAAGAGCCGCGTCGCCCGAGGCCGCGTGGCGCTCGAGACCCTGCTGACCGAGGGCCAGCTTCCCACCCGTGCCTCGCACCCGGGCAATGGCGAGCAGAGCGCGCTCGAGGCGATCATGGGCGAGGTCAACGAGCTCAGCCGCGACCGCTGACGGCTCTGCCGGGCTTCTGCGCAGGCGGGGCTCGGTCCTCGCCGCGCGACGCCGGTGTCCGCGCGCCTGCCTCCGGGCCGGTGCGGCACTTTCCAGAACGAGAAGCAAGGCCGGTGCGGCTGGGCCTCCTAGCTCGCGTCAGCCGACGGGCCGCGTCAGTGTCGGTGGCTGATCCCGTCCAGCAGGCGGAGGTAAGGAGCGAACTCGTCCGGCAAGTTCTCCATGCCGTCGAAGCTCTGACGAAGCGCGTTTCCGATCGCGTCGCGGGGCCGGGGGCGACGCACAACGACGCCGCGCGACCTGTTCGCGTCAGAAACGGCATCGGGGGCCCGGCGGGGTGGCGAAGTAACCATCGGCCTAACAACTCAACATCTTGATATTTGTTGCTTTCGCATCGCGCTTTTGTCGTTGCGCCCGTGTCCCGAACCATCGCACCAGAGGGCATGGACCTGAACTCGGCAATTCTGCGCGCGCGGGAGCACTCCCCGTTTCTTGCCCGGCTGCTCGAGCTGGAGGCGCCGCTGCTCGACGGCGAATGGGCGGACGATCCGCTCGCGCACGCACGGATCGACGATCCGGACATGGCGGTTGCGCGGCGGCTGCGGATCGAGCGGCGGCGCGTCGCGCTGCTGGTGGCGCTGGGCGACCTTTCCGGCGCCTATGACCTGCGCCGCGTGACGGGCCTGCTCAGCGCCTTTGCCGATCATGCGCTCGACGTGGCGATCCGCGCGGCGATCGAGGAGCGGACCCCGGGCGCGCCGCCGCAGGGGTTCGTGGCGATCGCGCTCGGCAAGCAGGGCAGCCGCGAGCTCAATTATTCGTCCGATGTGGACCCGATATTCCTGTTCGACCGCGCGACGCTGCCGCACCGCGAGCGGGAGACGCCCGACGAGGCGGCGATCAAGATCGCCCGGCGCGCGACCGAGCTGCTCCAGACGCGCGACGGCGACGGCTATGTGCTGCGCGTGGACCTGAGGCTGCGGCCCGCGCCCGAGGCATCGCCGATCGCGCTGCCGGTGGGCGCGGCGATCAGCTATTATGAGTCGCAGGCGCTGCCGTGGGAGCGCGCCGCCTTCATCCGCGCGCGGGCGGCGGCGGGCGACCTGGCGCTGGGGCGGCGGTTCCTGGTCGCGATCCGTCCGTTCGTGTGGCGGCGTGCGCTGGATTATGGCGCGGTGGCGGAGATCCGGCAGATCTCCGGGCGGATTCGCGATCATTATGCGCAAGGCCAGGCGTTCGGCCCCGGCTATGACCTGAAGCGCGGGCGCGGCGGCATCCGCGAGGCGGAGTTCTTCGCCCAGGTGCACCAGCTGATCCACGGCGGTCGTGACCGCAGCCTGCGCGCGCCGGCCACCCTGGATGCTCTCGCCGTGCTCGCCCGGGCGGGCTGGATCGACCCCGAACAGGCCGCCACACTGGCGGAGGGCTACACGCTGTTCCGCACCATCGAGCACCGGTTGCAGATGGTCGACGATCGCCAGACGCACAGCCTGCCGACCTCGCCGGAGGCGCTCGACAATGTAGCGCGGCTGCACGGGCTGGCGGACGGCGCCGCCCTGCTCGACCTGCTGCGCCCGCAGGTGGAGGGCGTGGCGGCGGTGTACGACACGTTGGGCGCGACCGATCGGCCGGCGGTGCCGGCGGACCCGCAGCTGCTCGAGGCGCGGCTGGGCGAGCTCGGCTTCGACCCTGCCGACCAGGCGGCGCGGCGCATCGCCGACTGGCGCAGCGGCCGCTATCCCGCGCTCCGCAGCCCGGCTGCCCGCACCGCGCTGGAGGCGGCGCTGCCGGAGATGCTGAGCAGCCTGGCGAGCGCGAGCGATCCCTATCAGGCGCTGATCCGGCTGGACGGCATGCTCGGGCGGCTGCCGAGCGCGATCAACCTGTTCCGCCTGCTGGAGGCGCAGCCGGCGCTCGCCAAGCTGCTGAGCGCGATCCTTTGCCATGCGCCGACCCTGGCGGAGGCGCTCGCCCGGCGGGCGACGCTGCTCGACGGGCTGATCGATGCGAGTGCGCTGGAGCCGGTGGGGGAGGTGACCGAACTCGCGGCCGAGATGGTCCCGCGCGAGGCGGGCGCGTCCTATGAGGCGGTGCTCGACCACGCCCGCGCGATCGTGGGCGAGAAGCGCTTTGCCCTAGGCGCGCAGATCATCGCCGGCACCAGCGACCCGATGACGGTGGCGGCCGGCTATGCGCGGGTAGCCGAGGCGGCGATCGAGACTCTCGTCGCCGCCACCGTCGCCGAGTTCGCGGCCCAGCACGGGCGGGTGCCGGACAGCGAGCTGGTGATCGTGGCGCTCGGACGGCTGGGCGGCGGGCTGCTCACCCATGCCTCCGACCTCGACGTCGTCTATCTCTTCACCGGCGACTATCGCGCGGAATCGGACGGGCCCAAGCCGCTTGGAGCGGTGCTCTACTACAACCGGCTGGCGCAGCGGGTGACGGCAGCGCTGTCGGTTCCAACCGCCTCCGGCCCGCTCTATGAGATCGATACGCGGCTGCGGCCGTCGGGGGCGCAGGGGCCGCTGGTGGTCTCGCTGGAGGGCTTTGCCCGCTACCAGCGCGAGAGCGCCTGGACCTGGGAGCACATGGCGCTGACGCGCGCGCGGCCGGTGTTCGGCTCCGCAGGGGCGCGCGAGCAGGTGGCCGGCATCATCCGCGCGGTGCTGGAAGGCGACCGGCCGGAGCGCGACATCGTCGCCGAAGCGCGGGAGATGCGGGCGGAGATGGCGCGGCACAAGCCGGCCGGCGGGCCGCTCGACGTCAAGCTCGCCCCCGGCGGTCTGGTCGACCTGGAGTTCGCCGTGCACGTCGTCCAGCTGGTCCATCGCACCGGCTTCCATGCCGACCTGCCGGGGGCGACCGCGGCCCTGGAGGCGGCGGGGCTGCTGCCCGACGGGCTGGTGGAGGCGCATGCGCTGCTGACGCGCGCGCTGGTGACGTTTCGCCTCGTCGCGCCCGATGCGCAGTTGCCGCCGCCCGCGTCGCGGGCGCTGGTCGCGCGGGCGCTCGGCCAAGCCGATTGGGACAGCACGGTTGCCTCGCTCGATGCGGCGCGGCAACGGGTTGCCGCTGCCTGGGCGGCAGTGAGCAACGGGAAGGACGCGGGATGAACGAGGGCGATGCCATTCCGGCAGTGACGCTGACGGCGAGCGACGGGACCGCCATCGATCTTTCGTCGGTGCGGCCGCTGGTGGTCTATTTCTATCCCAAGGCGGATACGACCGGCTGCACGCGCGAGGCGCTCGACTTCAGCGACCTCCAGCCGCAGTTCCGCGCGGCCGGCGTCGAGGTGATCGGCGTGTCCAAGGACTCGCCTGCAAAGCTCGAGCGGTTCGTGGCAAAACATGGCCTGTCGGTTCGGCTCGCGAGCGACGACGGCGCTGCGTGCGAGGCCTTCGGCGTCTGGGGCGAGAAGAAGCTCTACGGCCGCAGCTACATGGGGATCGAGCGGGCGACCTTTCTGTTCGATGGCGAGGGGCGGCTGGTGCAGGCGTGGCGCAAGGTGAAGGTGCCCGGCCATGCCGAGGCGGTGCTGGCCGCTGCCCGCGCCATGAAGGCGGCCGGATGACGAGCATCGCCGAGGCCTGCCGCGCCGTTCTGGAGACTGCCGACCCGCGCACCAAGGTGAAGCGGGCGCGGGCGGCGGCGCGGGCGTGGCGGCGGGGCGAGCTGGCGTTCGCGTTCGACGTCGCCATGCCGGACCGGCCGGGCCGGCCCGAGCGGCCGGAACTGCTGCCGCCCAATCGCATGCCCAAGCGCGGCAAGGGCGGATCGGAACGCGGGCGGCTGGCGCTGCTGCACGCGCTGGCGCACATCGAGTTCGTGGCGATCGACCTGGCGTTTGACGCCGCCGGACGCTTCGGGGCGGAGTTTCCGCGCGGCTTCACCGACGACTGGATCGGGGTGGGGGCGGACGAGGCGATGCACTTCGCCGTGCTCGAACGGCGGCTCCGGCACCTCGGCAGCCACTATGGCGCGCTGCCGGCGCACGACGGGCTGTGGGACTCCGCGATCGAGACCGCGCACGATGCGCTGGCGCGTCTGGCGGTGGTGCCGATGGTGCTGGAGGCGCGCGGCCTGGACGTCACCCCGGCCACCGTGGAGCGGGCGCGGGCGGGTGGCGACGAGGCGACGGCACGCATCCTCCACCGCATCTACACCGATGAAATCCGGCATGTTTCGGCCGGCACCCGATGGTTCCAACATCGTTGTAAAATCGAACGAATCATTCCCGCGCCGCATTGGCAGGCACTGGTGCGGCGGCACTTCCGTGGGGCCGTTAAGCCACCGTTCAACGATTCAGCGCGCGCGTGTGCCGGTCTGACGCGGGATTATTATGAGCCGCTTGCAGAAAGCTGACGCGTCGGGCCAATCAAGGCTCGTCAAAGCGCGGAGGGGCTGCAGCTGAGACATCGATGAAGGGCGAACGGCCTGAAACCGTTCGCGAAACTTGGATCGCCGGACTCAGTATGACCATCAGCAACGTCGTCTCAGCCAACGCCGCGATTGCTAAGCGGTTCCGTCGTTTCTTCACTTTCCGCGATTTCATCCTGCACGATGGCCGCTCCGGCCGCCGGGTTCGCATCGCTGCCCGCACCCAGGCGCTTGCCGCGACCGCCGCTGCGCTGACCCTCGGCTTCTCGGGCTATGGCGTCGCCAACGCCGCGGTGGACACCGCAGCGGCAGCCGGCCTCACCCCGCAGGCCGAACAGGCCGCCACCGTCGCCCAGATGCGGCAGCGGGTCCGCGCGATGGAGGCCAATGTCGCCGAGCTGCGCCAGGTCGCCGCTGCCCATGCCGCCCGCATCGACCAGCGCCAGGCGATGATCGCCGCAGTGCTGACCGGCGAAGGCGATCCGGCCGCGCTCGCCGATGCCGCGCTCGCCCCCCTGCCGCAGGGCAGCAAGGCGGTCGCGAGCGTGACCGCGCCGCTCCAGCGCGCCGAACAGCGCCAGGCAGAGCTTGCCGCCAAGGCACAGGAAGTCACCGCCGAGCGCTACGCCGAAACTGCCAAGCAGCTCCGCAAGCTGGGCCTGCGCCCTGAGAAGCTCGCGATGGGCGGCCCCTATGAGCCGGTGAGCACGACCGAGGCCGCCGCCGTCACCGCAGCGTCGAACGAGGCCGATGCCCAGTTCCGCAACCTGTTCATGACCTGGAAGAAGCTCGACACGCTCGAGCAGGCGGCGATCGCGATCCCGTCGCTCCAGCCGGTCGACAACATCAAGCTGTCGAGCAACTTCGGCGTCCGCTCGGACCCGTTCCGCGGCACCGCCGCGATGCACGCCGGCATCGATCTTCCGGGGCCGATCGGCACGCCGGTCTATGCCACCGCCGACGGCATCGTCGGCCGCGCGCAGCGCGCCGGCGGCTACGGCAACCTGGTCGAGCTGAACCACGGCAAGGGCATCCAGACCCGCTACGGCCACCTGTCGAAGATCCTGGTCGGGCCGAACAGCCGCGTGCGTCGCGGCCAGCTGATCGGCCTGATGGGCTCGACCGGCCGCTCGACCGGCAGCCACCTTCACTACGAAGTGCGCATCAACGGCGCTGCCGTGAACCCGATCCCCTATCTGCAGGCAGGCGACCAGCTGCTGGCGGCGCAGGATCGCGCGGCGCGCAACCGCCAGCAGGCGGTCGGCGGCCCGGCGAACTGATCGCGCGACTTCACGAGACGGAGAGGAGAGGGGCCACGGCGACCATGGTTGCCGATGGCCCCCGTACCTCTTATCTCCGGCCCATGGCCACCATCCCCGTTTCCGAAGTCGGCCTGACGCCATCCGCCGCGGCCCGTGTCGCCGCGATCGCCGCGCGTCAGGGCAAGCCCGCCATCCTGCGCCTGTCCGTCGAGGGCGGGGGCTGTTCCGGCTTCCAATACCGCTTCGGTCTGGCCGATGGCCCAGAGGGCGACGACAGCGTCACCGAGACCGACGGCGTCCGGCTGGTCGTCGATTCGATGAGCCTGGACCTGGTGCGCGGCGCCCAGGTGGACTTCGTGGAGTCGCTGGGTGGCGCCGCGTTCAAGGTCGAGAACCCCAATGCCGCGTCGGGCTGCGGCTGCGGCACCAGCTTCTCGATCTGACGCCCAAGCGTGCGCATCGTCACCTACAACGTCAACGGCATCAAGGCGCGCCTGCCGCGCCTGCTGGAGTATCTCGCCGAACAGACGCCCGACGTCGTCTGCCTGCAGGAGCTCAAGTCGAGCGACGAGACCTTCCCTGAGGCGGAGATCCGCGCGGCCGGCTATGGCGCCGTCTGGCACGGCCAGAAGGGGTTCAACGGCGTCGCCGTGCTGGCGAGGGGCGCCGATCCGGTCGAGCGCCAGCGCGGCCTTGCCGGTGAGCCGGAGGACGAGCACAGCCGCTATCTGGAGACCGAGGTCGACGGGGTGGTGATCGCGTCGATCTACCTGCCCAACGGCAATCCGGTGCCCGGACCCAAGTTCGACTATAAGCTGCGCTGGATCGAGCGCCTGTCCGATCGCGCGCGTGCGCTGCTGGCCGAGGAGCGGCCGGTGGTGCTGGCGGGCGACTACAACGTCATCCCCAACGACGACGACGTCTATTCGGTGCGGGCGATGGCGAGCGACGCGCTGATGCAGCCGGAATCGCGCCAGGGCTATCGCGCGCTGGTGGCGCAGGGCTGGACCGACGCGCTGCGCACCCGCTTCCCCAAGGGCGGGGTGTGGACCTTCTGGGACTATCAGGCCGGCGCCTGGCAGCGCGACGCGGGCTTTCGCATCGACCACCTGCTGCTGAGCCCGATCGCGGCGGACCGGATGCAGGACGCCGGCGTCGACAAGGAGTATCGCGGCCGCGAGAAGGCGAGCGACCACGCGCCCACCTGGGTGCGCCTGCGTTGAGGCGGATCGCCGGGGCCGCACTCGCGGCCGCGCTGCTGACGCCTGCGGCTGCCCAAGCGCGGGACTATTGCCCTACGCGCCCAGGCCTGGGCGAAAACCCGTGCGTGGTCGAGAAGGGCGCCGTCTCCGTCGAGACGGCGCTGGCCGACTGGGAGCATGATCGCAGCGCCGAGGAGCGCACCGACACGCTGCTCGTCGCCGACACACTGCTGCGTTTCGGCGTCGGTGACCGCGCCGAGCTGCAGCTGGAATGGCAGCCCTATGGCCGCGACGTGACGCGCGACCGGGTGCTTGGGGAAACGGAGCGCAAGGACCGCGTCGGCGACGTGACCCTCGGCGCGCGCGTGAACCTCGCCAATCCCGACGGCTCCGGCTTTTCCTGGGCGGTGCAGCCGTCGGTGACGCTGCCGGTCGGGCGCCAGCCGATCGGCGGCGGCGACTGGGGCGCGAGCCTGATCGTGCCCGTCGCCTATGCGCTGGGCGACACGCTCACGCTCGAACTGACGCCAGAGGTGGCCGCCGAAGTCGACGAGGACGGCCGCGGCCGGCACCTGGCCTATGGCAACGTCCTCGGCCTGGAACTGGAGCTCACCGACGCGCTCACGACCACGTTGGAAGGCGAGGTGCGGCGCGACGACGATCCGGTCGAGCCCGCCACCACGGTCCGTGGCGCCCTGGCGCTGGCGTGGATGGCGAACGACGACACGCAGCTCGATGTCGGCACCGCCTTCGGCCTCGACCACGACACGCCGGACCTGCGCCTCTACGCCGGGATCGCCCGCCGCTTCTGACGCCTGCCGGCGCGCTCCGCCAGCGTGGCCAGGTCGACGGCCGAGCGGGGGTGGAGCGGGCAACGAGCATCCGCCGCCCTTGTCCTAGTGCACTGCGGCTTTCGAGAAGACGTTCATCACGACCACGCCACCGATGATGAGGCCCATGCCGACCACGGCGGGGGCATCCAGCTTCTGCCCCTGGAACACTGCGGCGACGGTGGCGATCAAGACGATCCCCACCCCGGACCAGATTGCATAGGCGATGCCGGTCGGGATCGTCTTGAGCGTCTGTGAAAGGCAGAAGAACGCGACTGCGTAGGCCACGGCCGTGACCAGGCTGGGGGCGAGCTTGGAGAAGCCCTGGGACTGCTTCATGAACGTGGTGCCGATCACCTCGGAGAGGATCGCGATGGCGAGAAAGACGTAGTTCAGGGGGACGCTCCGTGCGCTGGATCAGCGGGCGGGCTTGTTCGAGCGCAGCGCCCCCTGACCGGGTCAGGTCGACGCCGTGGCAGGGAAGAACCCGCGATACGGGCGCAGGGGCTACCAGCCTGCTGCTCTATTTCCGGCAAGCCCTCCCTACACCGCCTTCGCCCGAGCGTCACGTCCGCAGCGAGCCCTTTGGAGTGGAGCGCTGCTGCGGGGCCGTTCGATCGCAGAGGGTATCTCCGCCCCAGCGATCGATCCAATTGGGGGAGGGCTCGGACTCCGCTCGCCGGCCAGGGCGATCCACACAGCACCGGACGGCCTGGACGGCGAATGAAAAGCGGCTTGACCCGCGCCCCGGACCGCTGCGATGCCGCCCTCGTTACGCGAATGGGGGGCAATCGCAGTGCACGTTCATATTCCGAAGATGCCGCATTCGGTGCGCGAATTCCTGGTCGAAATCAGCACCATCACCGTCGGCATCCTGATCGCGCTGAGCCTGGAGGCGGGCGTGGAAGCCTTGCACCACCAGGAACTGGTGGAGCAGGCCCGCGCGAACCTTCGCCGGGAACTCGAGGACAACCGCAACGGCCTGGAAAAGGCGCTGGCGACCGAACGCAGCGCCGTGGCCGGCCTGAACCGCATGTCGGCGTATCTTCAGTCTGAATCCGCTGGTGAAAAGGCGGCTGGCGAAAACATCGCCATCAACATCGATTTCACCGAGATGCGTACTGCAGCCTGGGAAAGCACGGTCGCTACGCAAGCTCTGGCCCACATGCCCTACGACGAAGCGCAGGCCTTGGCCCTGGCCTATTCCGCCAGCCGCACCTTCAACGGGCTCCAGCAAGAAGCGCGCAAGCCCTATGTCGAGATGGCGGCCACCATGGCTGACGATCCGACCTCGATGAGCAAGGAGCAGGTGGTTGAGACGCAACGCGCGATCCGCCTCAACCGGATGTATGCGACCACCACCGTGCAGACGGGGGAGGACCTGCTGAAGGTCTACGACCGCGCTCTAGAAAAGCTGGACTGATGCCCAGGCGCGGCGGCTTGCACCCGTTTGCCGCCGCAGGTGCCTTGGAAACCCTGAGGCTATCTCGTGAGCGTCCGCAACGGAGCGTCCCGGGACCCACGACCTAGTCGAGCATGCCGGCGATGGTGCGCACCGTGCGCAGGTTGCGGGTCGTCCAGATGCCGGCGCCCGGGCCCAGTCCCATCTTGGAGCGGCCGGCGCCGTCGCCGAAATAGAGCCACAGCGCGTCCCCGCGAAGCTCGACCCGCTCCCGCGCCCCGGCACGGCTGCGCAGCGCGGCGGCATCGGCGACTGTCGCCGCTTGCTTGCCGATGCAGAGCATCACCAGGTTCGGCTCCCTTTCGCCTTCGGCCGCGAAAGGATGGTCGACCAGATACGCCCGCCATTCGGCCGCCGATCGCGCGACCACGTCCACCGCAAAACCGAAGCGCCGCTCGATCGCTTGTTCGAGAACCTTCTCGGCCGCCCGAGCAGGCACGTCACTTGCGAACACCAGGTTGCCGCTCGCCACATGGGTGCGGGCGCCCCGGAAGCCGATGTCCTGCGCCAGCATCCGCAACTCGGCCATCGGCACCTGGCGATGGCCGCCGACGTTGATCCCCCGCAAGAGCGCGATGTGACTGGGCATGGCGACCTGCTGTTGTTGCCGCCGATACCTATCACAGGGCCGAGGGAGCGCCACTGTCCGACCAGGTAGGGACGCTGGCAAACGTTCGCTTGGAAACCGCGCCACCTGTCGGTGAAATCCACCATGGTTCGGCGGCGAAAGACGCCAGGGCCCGAGGCACGTCGAGCTAAGTCGTTGAAAAGGCGCGGCGCCGCTGTTTGGCACGCATGATGCACTACCCTGTTTGTCAGCCAAGTGGCTGCCTAGTCAGGGAGAAAGATCATGACCATCCGTGTTGTTGCCGCCGCCGCTGCCCTCGTCCTGGGCGTCGCCACCGTTGCAGCCCCGGCCATGGCCGAGCCCCGCACCGTGCCGGCTCCCGCCACCACCACCGAAAGCGCCGACACCGCGAGCACGACGTCGGGCACCAAGGCGAAGCGGGAGACCCGCTACTGCGCCGAGACGGAGATCACCGGTTCGCGGCTGCCGCGCCGCCAGTGCCAGACCCGCGAAGACTGGCTGCGCGACGGCGTCGACCCGCTCGACTATCTGCCCCGCTAAGAAAGACGGTGCGCCGGGGGCAGGGCCCGCCCCCGGCACCGCCGACCGGCGCTACAGCGCGCGCTGATAGACCTGGTAGACGCGGTTGATCCGGCTCTGGATCGCATCGGCGATCGCGATCATCCCCTGGTTGTCGTCCAGGATCCAGCCGATCTCGCCGCGCGACGCGCCATAATGGGCGACGGCATCGCGGCGGATATATTCGATCATCATGAAGGCGAGCTGGCTCGCCATCCGCGACGACTGCAGCCGCTTCACGACGCCCATCAGCGGCACGCGCATCGTCCGCACCTTCGGCCGGCGCAGCCACAGCAGCAGCTTGGCCCAGCCGAACGGGAGGAGCGAGCCGTTCAGCGGCTTGATCGCCTCGTTCATGTCCGGGAGCGTGATCATGAACGCCACCGGCTGCCCGTCCAGCTCCGCGATGCGGATCAGGTCCTCGAACACGATCGGCTTCAGCTTCTTGCCGACGTCGTCGATCTCGGGCTGGGTGAGCGGCACGAACCCCCAGTTGTCGGACCAAGCATCGTTGAGGATGCCCAGGATCACGGCCGCTTCCTCGTCGAACCGCGACTTGTCGACCTTGCGGATGCGGATGCGGTCGTTCTTCTCGCCCGACTGGATGATGCGGTTGACGATCGGCGGAAAGGACTGGGTGATGTCCAGCTCATAGGTGACGAGCTGCTTGGCGGGTCGGTAGCCGGCCGCTTCCACCCAGCCCTGATACTCGGCCCGGTGGTGGCCCATCAGCACGGTCGGGTCCTGGTCGTGGCCCTTCACCAAGAGGCCCGGTTCTTCCCACACCGACAGGCTCACGGGGCCGACGGCGCGAGTCATGCCCTTGCCGCGCAGCCATGCCTCGGCCGCGGCGATCAGCGCAGCGGCGGTGGTGGCATCCTCCGCCTCGAACATGCCCCAGAAGCCGGTGCCGGGACCGAAACCCTGCTCGGCCGGCATGGTGAGGGCGAGCGTGTCGAGATGCGCGGAGATGCGCCCCACCACCTGGCCCTCCCGCTCGGCCAGCATCAGCTGCACCTCGGCATGGCTGAACCAGCCGTTCTTCTTGGGATCGATCTGCCCGGCCACTTCGCTCTTGAGCGGCGGCACCCAGTGCGGGTCGTTCGCATAGAGGCGGAAGGGCAGGTCGATGAACGCCTTGCGGTCCGCCTTCGACTGGACGGGACGGATCGTCGGTTGGGTGGCCACGCATGCCTCCGGAAGAATGGAATGGGCCGCGTGTAGCGTCGCAGAACCCGGAAGGCGAGGGGAGGGATCGAGCGGGCCCGTCACAGTGATTGATTCAAGTCATCAAGCCGGCACAGTCCGGTGCCTACACATGCCACGCTGTCGCCACTATCTCAGCGCTATGGAACAGGTCATGGAACCCACGCTTGCCCTTTCGCGGGATGCCGCCGGATCGGCGGACGCCCGCGTCGTCCAGCCCAGGCCGCGCATCCTCGACGACAAGACGATGCTGCGCACGGCGGCCGAGCTGACGCGCGACCTCAACACGCCGAACCGCGCCTTCTACTGGGGCGACCTGATCGGATCGGCGGTGCTGGGCTATGGCGCGCTGGTGGTGGCGGTGCTGGCGTCCTCCACGGTGGTCACGGTGCTGGCGGCGGTGGTGTCGGTGCTCGCCTTGTACCGCGCGCTGCTGTTCATCCACGAAGTCAGCCACATGAAGCATTCGGCGCTGCCGGGCTTCCGCCTCGGCTGGAACCTGATCGCGGGCATCCCGATGCTGGTGCCGTCCTTCATGTACGAGGGCGTGCACAACCTGCACCATGCCAAGACGCGCTATGGCACCGCGGACGATCCCGAATATCTGCCGCTGGCGCTGATGAAGCCGTGGACGCTGCCGGTGTTCATCCTGGTCTCGCTGCTCGCGCCGATCGGCCTGTTGATCCGCTTTGCGATCCTGTCGCCGCTGTCCTGGCTGTCGCCCAAGCTGCGCGAGCTGGTGATCGCACGCTATTCGTCGCTGTCGATCAACCCCGCCTTCCGCCGCCGCATCCCGGCCGGCGAGCAGCGGGTGCTGTTCGACCGCCTCGATGCCGCGGCGAGCGTCTGGGCAATCGCGCTGGTGGCGCTGGTTGCGACCGGCGTGATCCCGATGCGCGGCTTCCTGATCGGGCTGGGCATCGGTTCGGCGGTGGCGCTGCTCAACCAGGTCCGCACGCTGGTCGCGCACCTGTGGGAGAATGAGGGCGAGCAGATGACGGTGACTGCCCAGTATCTGGACTCGGTGAACGTGCCGCCGCCGTCGCTGCTGCCGGGCCTGTGGGCGCCGGTGGGCCTGCGCTACCACGCGCTCCACCACCTGCTGCCGAGCCTGCCCTATCATTCGCTGGGCGAAGCACACCGCCGGCTGAGCGCGGTGCTGGAAGAGGGCTCGCCGTATCACAAGGCGAGCTACCGCAGTGCCTTGGGCCTGATGCACCGGATCGGCCGGAGCACGATGGTCCGGCGCTGAGGGGCGAGGAAGGAAGAGGGCGGTCCGAGAGGCCGCCCTTTTTCGTATCGGCTAGCTCCAGCGCGGACGCCTGTTCCTCCCCTCCCTGGAAGGGAGGGGCTGGGGGTGGGTACCGCCGAGGCACTCGGCGGCCTGCTCCAGAATGTGCTGCACGGCGCCGTCCGGATTGGCGAGCACCTCCGCATTCCACAGCCGCAGGACGCGCCAGCCCTGCGCTTCCAAATATGCCGTCCGGCGCGCATCCGCCTTCACGATGTCGAGATGCTGGCTGCCATCCAGCTCCACCGCCAGCCGCGCCTGTCGGCAGGCGAGATCGACGATGAACGGCGCGATGATCAACTGTCGGGTGAACGCCGGGCGATAGCGAGCGATGCGGTGCCAGATCGCAAGCTCCGCCTCGGTCGGGTTGTTGCGCAGCTCGCGCGCCCGGGCGGTTAGGGTTGGATCGACGCGGCGGAGCATGGGGCCAGCGTAGAGCGGCTTCGCTTCGCTCGCCAACCCACCCCCGGCCCCTCCCTTGCAGGGAGGGGAGTTGTTGTGTCGCTGAGGCTCATCTTCTCCCCTCCCTGGAAGGGAGGGGCTGGGGGTGGGTACCGCCGAGGCACTCGGCGGTCGTGCCCTCCGGGGGAGGATTAAGCGGCTATTCCTCCGTGCGGATCAGCACCAGTTCGCCGATCAGCAGGAACAGCAGGAACGGCGCCCACGCCGCGAGGAACGGTGGGTATGCCCCCAGGTTGCCCATCGCCAGCGCGAAGTTATCGGCGACGAAATAGGCGAAGCCGAGTGCCATGCCGATCACCGCGCGCACGAACAGCCGGCCGGAACGCGCCACGCCGAAGCCGGCGACCGCGCCCAGCAGCGGCATCAGCACGGACGACAAGGGGCTCGACAGCTTGTGCCACAACGCGCCGTCGAGCGCCTTGGTCGGCCGGCCGGCGGCCTCGAGATCGGCGATCGCGTCGCGCAGCGCACGGAAGGAGAGGCTGTCCGGGTCCACCGAGGCGAGCGTGAACTGGTCCGGCCGTACGCCCGAGGCGGCATGCAGCGTGCCGAGCTGCTCCATCTTGCCGGTGGCGACGGTGAAGCGGGTTGCGCCGTCCACGCGCCACTCGCGCCCGTTGAACCGGCCCTGCTTGGCCGTCAGGATCGACAGCAGCCGGCCGCCCTGGCGTTCGTAGACGGTGATGCCGCGCAGCACCGCGGCATTGCCGCGCCCCTGGATGCGATCCACGCGGATCAGGTTGGCGCCGTCGCGTACCCAGACGTTGCCGCGCTCGCCGCTGTCGACCGGCAGGGGACCGTAGTCGACCTTCTCCCACTGGGTGAGCGTGGCCGTCGCGCGCGAGACGATGCGGTCGTTGAACAGGAAGGAGATGGCCGCCACGCCGAGGCTCGCGACCAGCAGCGGGGCGAGCACCTGGTGCGCCGACAGCCCCGAGGCCTTCATCGAGATGACTTCGCTGTTCTGATTGAGCTGCATCAGCGTCAGGATCGTGCCGAGCAGCACCGAGAAGGGCAGGAAGCGCGCGATGATCTGCGGCATGCGCATCGAGACGTAATGCCAGACCTGCGCATCGGTGTTGCCGGGATAGGCGAGGATCTTGGCGCTTTCGCTCAGCAGGTCGAGCGCCTGGAGCACCAGCACCAAGGCGGCGAGGATGCCGAAGGTGCGCACCAGGAACAGCCGCACCATGTAGAGCGCGATCGTCTTGGACGGGAACGGGGAGTTGGCCTTCATGCCCTTTTCTCCCGCCGGCGGCGGCCGGGCAGGAAGCGCACCAAGGCCTTCAGCCCCTTGTCGAACACGCGTTCCAGGGCGCCGATCGGCTGGCCGCCCGGCACATGGGCGATCGTATAGTACATCCAGAACACCAGCCCGGCGAAGATCAGGAACGGCCCCCACAGCGCGATCGCCGGGTCGACACGGCCGAGCGATCCGAAGGCTTCGGCATATTCGTTCACCTTGTGATAGGTGACGATCATCACGATCGACAGGAACACGCCCAGCGCCGACGTCGAGCGTTTGGGCGGGACCCCCAGCGCCAGCGCCAGCATCGGCAGCAGGAACATGGTGGCCACCTCCACCAGGCGGAAGTGGAAATTCGCGCGCGCGCTGGCGCGCGTCTCCGGCGTCTCGCCCTGGTCGCGGCCGATGATCGCGAGCTCGGGCAGCGTGCGTTCGAGATCGCGGCCGCCGCGCGCGCGGAAATTGCCGAACTTGGGCAGGTCGATCGGCAGGTCGTGCGAGCTGAAGCTCAGCACCCGCGGCGTGCGAAAGCCCGGCTGGTCGTGCAGCAGCGTGCCGTTGGTCAGGCGGAAGATGATGGTGTTGGGATCGTCGGTGCCGAGGAACTGGCCGCGCTCGGCGGTCGCCGCCAGCCAGCCGCCGTTCGGCCGCGCCACCCGCACGAAGATGCCGCGCAGCTCGGCGCCGCCCTCATGGCTTTCCTCGATGCGCAGCGTCATGCGGTTGCCGAGGTTGGTGAACTCGCCGATCTTGATCGACGCGCCCAGCGCACCCGAGCGCAGCTCGAACCGCAGCCCCTCGTAGTTATAGCGCGCCCAGGGCTGGACGAAGCCCACGATCGTCAGGTTCAGCAGCGCCAGCGCGATCGCGTAGAAGTACGGCGTGCGCAGCAGCCGCCCGTAGCTCATGCCGACGCCGCGCAGCACGTCGAGCTCCGACGTGGTGGCGAGCTTTCGGAAGGCGAGCAGCACGCCCAGCATCAGCCCGATCGGGATGCCGAGCCCCAGATATTCGGGCAGCAGGTTGGCGAGCATCCGCCACACCACGCTGACCGGCCCGCCTTCGGATGCCACGAAGTCGAACAGCCGCAGCATGCGATCGAGCACCAGCAGCATCGCTGCGATGATGAGCGTCGAGAACAGCGGCACCGCGATGAGCCGCGCCATGTAGCGATCGATCGACTTCATGCGGGGGGCGATGTGCTTTCGAGGGCGGTTGCAGGAATCCCGCAGCTATAGCGGAGGGGCGAGCCTGTGCCAGCCCCTCGATCGGTGTTGGTCCCGCGCAGTCCACCACCCGTCATGCGCGTGCGCAGCGCGATCGCACTCCCGTATCCGTGCGCAGGCAGGGATCCAGGGTCCAGCAGGACAACGGCGGATTGCTCCTGAGGCCCTGGGCTCCTGCTTTCGCAGGAGCACGGAAAGCGTAGCAGAGGTCACTCCGCCAGAGGTAGCCGCGGGAATGCCTTACGCGAGAACGCCGACCGCCTTGCCGGCCGCCTGGAACATGCCCAGCACCTTCTGGATCTGCTCGGGCGTGTGCTCGGCGCACAGCGAGCAGCGCAGCAGATAGGTGCCGGCCGGCGTCGCAGGCGGGCGGGCCATGTTGACGTAGAGGCCGCCCTCCAGCAGCGCCTGCCACATCGCCACTGCCTGGGTCTGGTCCTCCAGGATCACCGCGAGGATCGCGGAATCGGGCGTCTCGGTGCCGAGGCGGAAGCCCATGTCCTTGAGGCCCGCGTGCAGCGTCCGCGCGCTTTCCCACAGGCGGGCGCGCTTCTCATGCGCATGCTGCAGCTTGCGGATCGAGACGGCGGCGGTCGCGACCACGCTCGGCGGCAGCGAGGCGGTGAAGATGTACGGGCGGCAGGCAAGCCGGATCGCCTCGAACTTCGGGTGGTTCGACACGCAGAAGCCGCCGACGGTGCCGACCGATTTGGAGAAGGTGCCGACGATGAAGTCGACCTCGCCCTCGCACCCTTGCGCCTCGTACACGCCGCGGCCGTTGGGGCCGTAGAAGCCCATCGAATGCGCCTCGTCGGACAGCACCATCGCGCCATGCTTCTTGGCGACGGCGACCATCTCTTTCAGCGGGGCGACGTCGCCGAGCATCGAGTAGACGCCCTCCAGCACCACCAGCTTGCCGGCGTCCTTGGGCAGGCGGCCGAGCCGCTTGTCGAGATCGGCGATGTCGTTGTGGCGGAAGCGGACGACCTCGGCATAGCCCTGCTTGCAGCCGTCGTAGATCGAGGCGTGGCTGTCCGCGTCGAGAATGACATAGTCGCCCTTGCCGGCGAGCGTCGAGATCATGCCGAGGTTGGCCATGTAGCCGGTCGAGAACACGATCGCGCCCGACACGCCGTAGAAGTCGCGCAGTGCCTGCTCGACTTCCATGTGGTCGCGGAAGGTGCCGTTGAGCATGCGGCTGCCGTTGGTGCCCGATCCGAACTGGTCGAGCGCGTCCTTGCCGGCCTGGATCACGTCCGGGTCGAACGTCATGCCCATATAGTTGTAGGTGCCGAGCAGGATCGTGTCGCGGCCGGCGATCACCGCCTCGGTCGGCGACTTCACCTGCTCCATGACGATCGCGAACGGATCGGTCACGCCGGTGTCGATCAGCGCCTGGCGTTCGGCGATCAGCGCGTCGAACTTGCTCATCAGATCGCGCTCCGGCGCGGCGGCCGGCGGATCGACGGGGAGCTGGTGCTGGGTGGCGGCGGCTTCGGTCATCTGTGTTTTCCTGGGGACACCATCGGGCCGATCCGGCGCGCGACGCGCCCGGTCCGCCCGAACGGCGTTAGTCCTGCTTGAGCTTGGCGACGGCGTCGGTGAGCTGGCCGACGGTCTCGATTTCCGCCTGCATGTTCATGGTGATGAGGATGTCGAACTCGTCCTCGACCGCTGCCACGAAGTCCATCACGGTCAGACTGTCCCATTCGAGGTCGCCCGCGAAGGTGGTGGTCTCGCTCAGCGCCACGCCCTTCTTGTTGAACGGCTCGATCAGGCGGGAGACGGTGTCGAAAATGGCGGCGCGATCGCTCACAGGGCGTCCTTTGCAGATGGGGCGGTTCCTGGGCTGCGTGGCGCAGAAATCCGGCACGATTTTGGCGCTCTATAGCAGCCGGTTGGCGCGATACCATGCCGCGGTGGCGGCGAGGCCGTCGGCGGTCGCGATCCGCGGGCGCCACAACGCTTCGGGCGGGCGCGCGTCGGGGGACGACGTCCAGTCGGGGTGCGCCATATAGGCGGCGCGATCGGGGGTGAGCTTTGCCTTGTCCCCGCGCGCCAGCCGGTCGAGCCGCGCACCCAGCCGCAGCACGCCGGCGGGAAGCGACAGCGGCAACACGCGGCGGCCGACGGCGGTGCCGATCGCGCGGGCAAAGCCGGTGTGCGTCCACGCGCCGGGCGTGCCGTCGTCCGGTTCGTAGATCGCGCGGCCGGTGTCCTGCCCGGCCAGCGCCAGCAGCAGCCGGGCGAGGTCGTCGACATGGATCAGCGACAGCCGCCCGGCCGGCGGCATCGGCAGCACGCCGAAGCGCGCGGCGCGGAACAGCTCCAGCATCTCCAGGTCGCCGGGCCCGTAGACGGCGGGCGGGCGCACCATGGTCCAGGCGAGCGGGGAGGCGCGCACCGCATCCTCCGCTCCCGCCTTGGAGCGGCCGTACTGCGACAAGCCCGGCTCGCGCGCGGCGAGCGAGGAGACGTGGACGAAGCGCCCGACGCCCGCGGCTTCTGCCGCGGCGAGCACCGCGCGGGTGCCGTCGATGTTGCCGCGGGTGAAGCCCTCCGGCGTCGGCGCGTTCACCACCCCGGCGATGTGGATCACCCCGTCGGCGCCGCGCACCAGATCGGCGAGCGCGTCCGGCGTGTCGAGCGCACCTGCCACCCAGGTCAGGCCCGCCTGCGGCGGCTGCGGCCGGCGGGTGAGCGCGCGGACGCTGTGCCCCGCCTCCAGCGCCAGCGCGAGGGTGCGGCCGCCGACGAACCCGGTCGCGCCGGTGATCGCCAGCACGCTCATGCGACCACCATGTGGTTGCGGTGGACCAGCGCGGCGCGCGGTGCGTGGCCGAGGATCGCGTCGAGTTCGTCGCTGCGGCGGCCGACGATGCGGACCGCCTCCTCCGCATCATATTCGCTCAAGCCGCGGGCGACCGGCTGGCCAGCCTCGTCCAGGATCATCACCAGGTCGCCGCGCGCGAACCGCCCTTCTACGCGGGTGGCGCCCGCCGGCAGCAGGCTGCGCCCGTCCTGGAGCGCGCGCGCCGCGCCCGCGTCGATGTGGATGGTGCCGCACGCGACGAGGCGCCCCTGCAGCCATGCCTTGCGCGCCGGCTGGGCGGGGCGGGCGACGAACACGGTGCCGCGGCCGGTGTCGGCGAAGCGGGAGAGCGGGCGATCCACCCGGCCCGAGGCGATGGCGAGGTGCGCGCCGGCCGCGGTCGCGATCCTGGCTGCCTGCACCTTGGACACCATGCCGCCCGATCCCATGCCGGAGGCGGAGCGGCTGTCGGCCATCGCCTCCACCGCCGCGTCGATGCGCTCGACGCGCTCGATAAAGCGGGCGTCGGGATCATGGGTGGGGTTGCGGTCGTAGAGCCCGTCGATGTCGGACAGCAGCACCACCCCGTCGGCCCCCGCCGCCTGGCCGACGCGCGCGGCGAGCCGGTCGTTGTCGCCGAAGCGGATCTCTTCGGTGGCGACGCTGTCGTTCTCGTTCACCACCGGCACGACGCCCAGCGTCAGCAGCCGGCCGAACGTGGCGGCGACGTTCAGGTAGCGGCGGCGCTGCTCCAGGTCGTCCAGCGTCACCAGCAGCTGCGCGGCGGTGAGGCCTCGGTCGGCCAGCAGTTCGGCCCATGCCCCCGACAGCGCGATCTGCCCGGTGGCGGCGGCGGCCTGCGCATCCTCCAGGCTGGCACGGCCGCCCTTGGGCAGCCCCAGCCGGCGCGCACCGAGCGCGATCGCGCCGGAGGAGACGACGATCACCTGCTGGCCGGCGGCGTGGCGCTCGGCGATGTCGGCGATCAGGCCGCCCAGCCAGTCGCGCCGGATCGCGCCGCCGGCGTCGACCAGCAGCGCGGACCCGACCTTGACCACCAGGCGCGGGCAGGCGGCGGGGGCGAACAGCGACATGGGGCTAGTCCGCCTGCCTCAGATCGGCGACCATTCGATCGGATCCTCGCCCTCATCGCTGTCGTCGACCTGCGGGTTTTCCGGATCCATCAGCTCGATCAGCTGGTCGAGCACCCAGTCGACGCCGACGCCGCTGGCACCCGACATCGGGATCACCGGCGCGCCGCTCGCCTCTTCCAGCTCAGCCGAAAGGGCGGCGATCAGTTCGTCGTCGAGCGTGTCGATCTTGTTGAGGACGACGATCACGCGCTTGTCGGTCAGGCCCGCGCCGTAATTCTCGAGCTCCGCGCGCACGATCCGATAGCTCTCGGCCACGTCGGCGTCATTGGCGTCGACCAGGTGCAGCAGCACGCGGCAGCGCTCGATGTGCCCCAGGAAGCGGTCGCCGATGCCGGCGCCTTCGGCCGCACCCTCGATCAGGCCGGGGATGTCGGCGATCACGAACTCGCGCATCTTGTGGCTGACCACGCCCAGCTGCGGGCGGGTGGTGGTGAAGGCATAGGCGCCGACCTTGGCCTGGGCGTTGGTCACGGCGTTGATGAAGGTCGACTTGCCCGCATTGGGCAGGCCCACCAGGCCGACGTCGGCGAGCAGCTTCAGGCGCAGCCACACCCAGGCTTCGTCGCCCGGCCAGCCGGTGCCGTGCTGGCGCGGCGCGCGGTTCGTCGAGGTCTTGTAGCTGGCGTTGCCGCGGCCGCCGTCGCCCCCGCGCAGGAACACCTCGCGCTGGCCGGCGCGGGTGAAGTCGAGCAGCACGGTCTCCTTGTCCTCGGCGAGGACCTGAGTCCCCACCGGCACCTGGATGACGAGATCGTCGCCGCCGCCGCCGGTCTTGTTCGAGCCCGAACCGCCCTTGCCGCGTGGTGCCCGGAAATGCTGGGTGTAGCGGAAGTCGATCAGGGTGTTGAGGCCGGGAACGGCTTCGAACACGATGTCGCCGCCCTTGCCGCCGTCGCCGCCGTCAGGGCCGCCGTACTCGATGTATTTTTCGCGGCGGAAGCCGACGGCACCCGGGCCGCCCGTTCCGGAGCGGACAAAAATCTTGGCTTGGTCGAGAAAATGCATGGAAGCCGCTTTACGTGCGCGCGGGGCTTTTATCCACCGCCCTCGTGCAGGACGCCATAGGAGGACAGAAGCCGCTGCCGCGCGAGCGCGCGGGCACGGTCGCGCGGCAGGCCCAGCGCCTTAGCCATCGCGCCGCCGAGCAGCGCGTCGCCGAGCGCGATCAGCACCAGGTGCAGCGTCTCGTCCGCGAGTGGCAGGTCGCTGAGGCCGGAGTCGGTCGCGAGTTCGTCGACCAGCCGGTGGATCGCATCCAGCACCGGATCGAGCAGCTGGTGGTTGCCCGACAGGATCATCCAGCTGGCGAGCGCGCCCGCACCCTGGTGCCCGAACGCGTCAAAGGTGAGGTCCACCACTTCGCTCGGATCGCCCTTGCTGCGCGCGCGCAGCGCCGCGGCGCCGATCTCCGCGGTGATGGTCGCGGCCATGCGCTCGGCCAACGCCTCCTGCAGCCCGGCGGCCGAGCCGAAATGGTGGAGCAGGTTTGCATGGGTACGGCCGATCCGCGCGGCGACGGCCTTTAGGGTCACGCTCTGCGGGCCGCTTTCGACCAGCAGCGCGCGGGCGGCATCGAGCGCCGCCTCCCGCGACTCTGCCGAAGACAGGCGGCGGCGCGTTATTGACATGAATGTAAGTAGTTCATAGCTCCATCCTGACTGGAGGAATTTCATGGCGAAGGCAAAGACTCCCGCGGACCTCACGATCACCCCGCGCGACCTGCGCTTCGGGCGTGGGCAGGCGCGGCGGCGCTGGTGGCTGAACGATGATCCCATCGGGACCGCGCTGTTCAACGCGCTGTCAGTCACCTTTCCCAAGGGCGAGGCGTTCTTCATCGAGAGCGTGCGGCGCTTCCGGGAGGGCGTGTCGCCGCGGCTGGCCGAGGAGATCGCCGCGTTCGTCCGGCAGGAGGCGATCCACACCCGAGAGCATGTCGCCTTCAACCGCCACGTCGCCGAGCAGGGCTATGACGTGTCGCGCCTGGAAGCGCGCGTGGACGAGGAACTGGCGATCGCCCGCAGCCGGCCACCGATCGTCTCGCTGGCCGCGACCCTGTGCCTGGAGCATTTCACCGCGATCCTGGCGCACGCGATCCTGGCCGATCCGCGCCATCTGGAGGGAGGTGACCAGAGTGCGGCCGACCTGTGGCGCTGGCACGCGATCGAGGAGATCGAGCACAAGGGCGTCGCGTATGACGTGTGGATGCACGCCACCCGTGACTGGAGCCGCTGGCGGCGCTGGGTGGTGAAGGCGCATGCGATGCTGATCGTCACCGCCCGCTTCCTGAGCGGCCGCACCCGCGGCATCCTCGACCTCCTGGAGCAGGACGGGTTCACCGGGCCTCGCGTGAAGTGGCGGCTGTTCCGCTATGCGTTCGGCCGGCCTGGCGTCGCGCGCAGCCTGGTGCGGCCGTGGATCGCCTTCTTCCTGCCGGGCTTCCACCCCTGGAACCACGACGACCGCGCGCTGATCAACAAGGCCGACAGCGAGTTCGCGGCGGCGCGACTGGCGACGGCGTAGAGGGAGATCCCTTCCCCAATACCCGTTCGCCTCGAGTAGCCGTCGAGCTTGTCGAGAGGGCGTATCGAGAGCTCGGTTGTTGTGGCTCTCTCGATACGGGCTCTCGACAAGCTCGATCCCTACTCGAGACAAACGGGGTGGGAGCGGGAGAAGGGTCGGAGCCCACTGGAACCCCGCCGCCCGATGCGGCATGGCAGACCCATGCGCACCATCTCGCACGATGTCGCCGTCCGGCTCTACCACCTCGACGACGAGGGAGGCGTGGCCACCACCATCCTCTACGGCACGCTGGCCGAGGCGCTGGCGCGCGCGGCGGCCGAGCCGGAGGAGGTCCAGGCCGGCCTCTATCTCCAGACCAGCAACGACGTCGTGTCGTACCTGGATTACTGCGAGGGCTGAGGCGCACCCATGCACCTGATCGCCGAGGCCATCCTGTTGTCCGTGCGCGGGCATGGCGAGCATGGTGCGGTGGTGCGGGCGCTGACCGAACGTGCCGGCGTGCAGCCGGGCTATGTCCGTGGCGGGCGCTCGCGGGCGCTGCGACCGGTGCTCCAGCCGGCGAACCTGGTGCGCGGCGAATGGCGCGCGCGCACCGAGGAGCAGCTCGCGGCGCTGACGGTGGAACTGGTGCACAGCCGCGCGCCGTTGTTCGCCGAGCCGCTCGCGGCCGCCGCGATCGAATGGGCATGCGCGCTCACCGCCACCGCCTTGCCGGACGGGCTGCCCTATCCGCGGCTGCACGCGGCGCTCTCGGCGGTGCTCGACGCGGTGGAGGCGGCGCCGGCGGCGCGGGGCTGGGCGGCAGCGCTCGCCCGCTACGAATTGCTGGTGCTGGCGGAGCTCGGCTTCGGCCTCGACCTGGAGCGCTGCGTCGCCACCGGCACCGACGAGGGCCTCGCCTATGTGAGCCCGAAGAGCGGCGGCGCCGTCAGCCGCGCCGCGGCTTCAGGCTATGAATCCCGGCTGCTCCCGCTGCCCGCCTTCCTGCGCGAGGGCGGCGAGGCGGATTGGCCCCAGCTGTTCGACGCGCTGCGGCTGACCGGCCATTTCCTGGAGCGCGACGTACTGGTCGGACGTGGGGCGGAGGCGCTGGCGGCGCGGCAGCGGCTGGTCGAAAGGCTGAAAAGGGCGGTTGCGTGAGCGAGGCGGGCGGGGCAATTCGCGAAACCCAGCCGAAGGGAATGGAATGTCGCTGATCGCCTTGTTGCCCGGAGACGGGATCGGACCCGAAGTTGTCACCCAGGCCCGCCGCGTGCTCGAGGCCTTGTCGCTCGACCTGGTGTTCGAGGAAGCGCCCGTCGGGGGCGCCGCCTATCTGCAGGAGGGGCATCCGCTGCCCGCAGCCACGCTGGCGCTCGCCAAGCGCGCCGATGCGGTGCTGTTCGGCGCGGTCGGTGATCCGCGCTTCGATGCGGTCGAGCGTGCGTTCCGGCCCGAGCAGGCGATCCTTGGGCTGCGCCGCGAGCTGGGGCTGTTCGCCAACCTGCGCCCGGCCAAGCTGTTTCCGGGGCTGGAGGACGCCTCCGCGCTCAAGCCCGAGGTTGCGGGCGCGATCGACATGGTGATCGTGCGCGAGCTCAACGGCGACGTCTATTTCGGTGAAAAGGGCCGGCGCACGACGCTCGAAGGTCTGCGCGAAGGCTATGACCTGATGAGCTACGACGAACGCGAGGTGGAGCGGATCGCCCGCGTCGGCTTCGAGACCGCGCGCGTGCGAAGCAAGCGCCTGTGCTCGGTCGACAAGGCCAATGTGCTGGAAACCAGCCAGCTGTGGCGCGATGTCGTCAACAGCGTCGCGACCGAATATCCCGACGTGCACCTCACCCATATGTATGTCGACAACGCCGCCATGCAGCTGGTGCGCAACCCCGGCCAGTTCGACGTGATCGTCACCGGCAACCTGTTCGGCGACATCCTGTCCGACCAGGCGAGCATGTGCGCGGGCTCGATCGGCATGCTGCCCTCGGCCGCGCTCGATACCGGCAAGAAGGGCCTGTACGAGCCGATCCATGGCTCGGCGCCCGACATCGCAGGGCAGGGCAAGGCCAATCCGTGCGCGACGATCCTGTCCGCGGCGATGATGTTGCGCTACTCGCTCGACGACGAAGCTTCGGCCGAGCGGATCGAGCGCGCCGTCGAAGCGGCGCTGACCGCGGGCGTGCGGACGCCCGACCTGGGCGGCACCGCCACCACTGCCGAAATGGCCGACGCGATCCTGGCCCGGCTGGCGTGAACCCGGCGCTCGCGCTCGCGGTCGTCGTCCCGGTCTTCAACGAGCGCGCCAATGTGGCGCTGCTCGTGGAGAAGCTGGCGGCGGCGCTCGCGGGCCGGGCGTGGGAGGTGATCTTCGTCGATGACGATAGCCCCGACGGCACCGCCGAGGTCGCGCGCGCCCTGGCGGCGACCGACCCCCGGGTGCGGGTGATCCAGCGGATCGGCCGGCGCGGGCTGTCGACCGCGTGCATCGAGGGGATGTGCGCCACCGCCGCCCCGGTGGTGGCGGTGATCGACGGCGACCTCCAGCATGACGAGACGCTCCTGCCGCGCATGTTCGACGCGCTGGAGGGCGACGCGGACCTCGACCTGGTGATTGGCTCACGCTTCGTCGACGGCGGCGGCACCGGGGAATGGGACGCCGATCGCGTCGCCAAGTCCGCCTTCGCCACCAGGCTGTCGCGCCGGCTGCTGAAGGCCGACCTGTCGGACCCGATGAGCGGCTTCTTCATGATCCGCACGCCGCTGGTGCGGGCGCTGGTGCCGTCGCTTTCGGGGATCGGCTTCAAGATCCTGCTCGACATCGTGACGGCGAGCCCGCGGCCCCTGCGGTTCGTGGAGCTGCCCTATGTGTTCCGCACGCGGGTGGCGGGCGAGAGCAAGCTCGACCATGTCGTGGCGCTCGAATATCTGATCGCGCTCTACGACCGCATGTTCGGGCGGATCGTGCCGGTCCGCTTCGTGCTGTTCTCCGCGATCGGCGCGGCGGGCGCGGCGGTGCACCTGGGGCTGCTGGCGCTGCTGCTCGAACTCGCGCCGATCGGCTTCGTCGCTGCCACCATCCTGGCGACGGTCGCGGCGATGACGTTCAACTTCTTCCTCAACAACGCGCTCACCTATCGCGACCGCCGGCTGAAGGGCGCGCGGGCGCTGCTCGACGGCTGGGTCTCCTTCTGCCTGGTGTGCTCGGTGGGGGCGGTGGCCAACGTCGGCGTCGCCGCCTTCCTCTACGACGTGCGCGGTGGCGCCTGGGCGGTGCCGGCGCTTGCGGGCGTGCTGGTGGGCGCGGTGTGGAACTTCGCCCTGTCGAGCCGCTTCACCTGGGGACGCTACGGCCGCAGGGCGGCGGCGTGAGCATTCGGTCGGATCGACATTCCGCGCTCCCCGTTTGTCTCGAGTAGGGATCGAGCTTGTCGAGAGCCCGTATCGAGAGAGCCGCAACCGCCGACCTCTCGACACACCATCTCGACGAGCTCGATGGCTACTCGAGGCGAACGGATGAGTGGAAAGGGCGCAACGCCTGCGCTGAACGTCGATTCACCGCCAGCTGTCGAACCACATCCACCGGTTGAACGCGCCCGGCCCGTCCAGCGGCGCGGCGCTCAGGATCGGCCAGAAGTGGAAAAAGGCGAACAAGGCCGCGAACAGGAAGGCGTCGTCCAGATAGCGGCGCCGACTCTGCGGAAAGGCGTGAAAGGCCGCGGCGATCGCCACGCACAGGAAGATCCCGGACAGGTGGTAGTAATAGAAGAAGCCGAGCGACTTGGGGATCGCCGCCCAGATCGCCAGCGACGCCACCCACAGCAGCCCCGCGCCGCCGATCGCGGCCGAGCGCCGCCGCAGCCCCGCCCACAGGCAGGCCGCCACCGCGACCAGGCCACCGAACCAGATCACCGGATTGCCGATCAGCAGCACGCCACGCTGCACGCCCCCGTCGGGCTCGTAGAAATACCAGATCGGGCGGATCAGCAGCGGCCAGCTCCACCAGTCCGACTGATAGGGATGCGGCGGCAGCAGCTGCGTCTGGCGCTCGTACATATAGTGCTGGAACGGGATCAGCTCGCCGAGCGTCATCGGATCGAGGCGGTAGAAGAAGGCCGGCAGGAAGGTGGCGAAATAGGTGGCGATGCTGACCAGCCCCAGCGCCAGCACCGCCGCGAATCCGTTGACGCCAGGAAAATAGCGGTCGCGGTCGCGCCACTTGGTCCAGAGGATCAGCAGGCAGGCAAAGGCGACATAGGGCGCCGCCACCCATTTCGTGCCCACCGACAGGCCGAACAGCACCGCCGATAGCAGCAGCCGCGGCCACACGCGCCCTTGCGGGCCACGCATCGCCCACAGCAGCGCGGCGATCGCGCAGGTGACAAACGCGCCGAGGAACCCCTCCAGCATCGCGATCCGCGCCTGGATATAGACGGTCTGGTTGAGCAGCACGAACACGGCGCCGAGCACTGCAATGCGCGCGCGGCCGAACAGCAGCCACAGGATCGCGAACACGCCCAGCACCGTGGCCGTCCCCGCCAGCGTCGACAGCGCCCGCCACCCGGTTGGATTGTCCCCGAACAGATGGATGCCGAGGCCGATCAGCTCCTTTGCGACCAGCGGATGTTCGGTATTAGCCGGCTCCGCCAGCGCCCAGAGGGTGCGCGCGGCCGGGACATAATGGACCTCGTCGAAGGTCAGCACCGACGGGGCGCCCAGCCGATAGCAGAACAGCAGCTGCGCGGCCGCGCCGATCAGCAGGGCCAGGGTCCACGGGCGATCGCGCAGGCGGGAGAGCATGGCCGTGCTGATAGGTCGGAAGCGCGAGCGGGGATAGGGGCGGGGTGCGGCGCGGCATACCCCCGGAGCGGAGCATCGGGCCTGCCCCAAGTGCTTGCACGGCTGGCCTCAAGGGAGCAAAGCGAGCGCCATGAAGCGTACCACCGGACAAGACCGCACGATCACCCGCAACTGGCGCCCGGCGACGCAGGCCGTGCGTGGCGGCACCGCCCGCAGCGAGTTCGGCGAAACCTCCGAGGCGTTGTTCCTGACCTCGGGCTATTGCTACGACAAGGCAGGCGACGCCGCCGCGCGCTTTGCCGGCGAGCAGCAGGGGATGACCTATTCCCGCCTCCAGAACCCGACCGTGGAGATGCTGGAGGAGCGGATCGCGCTCTTGGAAGGTGCCGAGGCGTGCCGGACCATGGCGTCGGGCATGGCGGCGATGACCGCGGCGCTGCTCTGTCAGCTCCAGCAGGGCGACCATGTCGTGGCCGGCCGCGCGCTGTTCGGATCGTGCCGCTGGCTCACCGACACGCTGCTCCCCAAGTTCGGCATCGAGACCACCGTGGTCGACGCGCGTGACGCGCAGCAGTTCGCCGACGCCGCGCGTCCGAACACCAAGGTGTTCTTCTTCGAGACGCCGTCCAACCCGACGATGGACGTGGTCGACCTGAAGGCGGTGTGCGGCATCGCGCGCGAACGCGGCATTGTCTCGGTCGTCGACAACGCCTTTGCAACGCCGGCGCTGCAGCGGCCGATGGAGTTCGGCGCCGACGTCGTCGCCTATTCCGCGACCAAGATGATGGACGGGCAGGGCCGCGTGCTCGCCGGTGCGGTGACCGGCACCAGCGCCTTCATCAACGATGTGCTGCTGCCCTTCACCCGCAACACCGGCCCGACGCTGTCCGCGTTCAACGCCTGGGTGGTATTGAAGGGCCTGGAGACGCTGGACCTGCGCATCCGCCGCCAGAGCGAGAATGCGCTCGCGGTCGGCCGCTTCCTGGAAACGCGCGTGCCGCGCATCAACCATCCGGGCCTGCCGAGCCATCCGCAGCATGCGCTGGCGATGGCGCAGATGGATGCGGCCGGCCCGATCTTCTCGTTCGAGGTCGACGGCGGGCGCACCCAGGCGCACGCGCTGCTCGACGCGCTGGCCCTCATCGACATCAGCAACAACATCGGCGACTCGCGCTCGCTGATGACGCACCCGGCCTCCACCACCCATGCCAGCGTTGCCGAGGACAAGCGCGTCGAGATGGGCATCGGCGAGGGGCTGCTGCGCCTCAACGTCGGGCTGGAAGACCCGCAGGATCTGATCGAGGATCTCGACCAGGCGCTCACCGCGGCGGGGCTGTGAAGGCCTTCTTCCCCTATGTGGCCGAAACGCGCGGGATCACCGTGCGCGTCTCCGTCAGCTATCTGGCGGAGCAGTCGGAGCCGGCGCAGGCGCGCTGGTTCTGGGCCTATCACATCCGCATCGAGAACAACGGCGAGCGCGCCGTCCAGCTGCTGACCCGCCACTGGGTCATCACCGACGGCCGCGGCGAACGGCATAGCGTCGAGGGCGAGGGCGTCGTCGGCGAGCAGCCGCTGATCCTGCCGGGCGCCAGCTACGACTATGTGTCGGGCTGCCCGCTCACCACTTCCACCGGATCGATGCAGGGCAGCTACCATATGCTCGACACCGAAGGCGCCGCGTTCGACGTGGTCATTCCGAAGTTTGCGCTGACCGCACCGGCGGTGGGCGCGTGAAGCGGACGCACCTGCCGCTGAACGGCCTGCGCGTGCTCGACGCCGCCGCGCGCCACCTGTCGTTCACCCGCGCGGCCGACGAGCTGGCGGTGACGCCTGCCGCGGTCGGGCAGCAGGTGCGTGCGCTGGAGGACACGCTGGGCGTGGTGCTGTTCCGCCGCACCACCAAGGGGCTGGAGCTCACGCCGGAGGGCGAGGCGGGTCTCGCGGCGCTGCGCGACGGTTTCCTCCAGTTCGAGGAAGCGGTGCGCGCCATGCAGGCGGGCCAGTCGTCCAAGTCGCTGACCGTCGCCGCGCCCCGCGACCTCACCCAGAAGTGGCTGATGCCCAAGCTCGCGGAAATCGCGCGCACCGACGGCGAGCTCCGCTTCGTGCTGGTTGCCGCCGACGACGCGGTGGAGTTCACCGAGGCGAACCTGGATCTCGCGATCCGCTGGGGTGAGGGGCCGGGCGTGCACGAGGGCGAGGCGCTGGAGTCCGAGGGGCTGGTGACGGTCGCCGCCCCTGGATCTGCCACCGACACCGTGATCGGCTGGCCGGGCTGCCCGGGGGGCGAGGCGCAGGCGCTGGTGCAGGTCGCCGACGCTGGCCTCGCGATCGACGCGGCCGCCGCCGGGCTGGGGCGCGCGACCGTGCCGGAGCTGCTCGCGCGCGCCGACCTCGCCGCCGGCCGGGTGGTCGCACTGGGTGAGGCGCAGGTGGGGCGGGAGGGCTATTGGCTGGTCGCCCCGCTGCCGCAGTGGCGCCAGAAGAAGGTGCGGGCACTAGTCGAGGCGCTGGGCGCGTGATCGCGGCACCGGCGGGGCTGCCGGTGCTGAAGACGGCGCGGCTGCGGCTGCGCCCGCTCGAAGCCGCCGATGCGGAGGCGCTGCACCCGACGCTCTCCGATCCGGTCAGCATGACCTGGTGGTCGCATCCGCCGATGGAGAGCCTGGCGGAAACGCGCGCGCACCTGGAGCGCAACGCCGCCACCCCCGACTGGCGCAACTGGGTGTTCGCGCGCCGGGAAGGCGGACCGGCGATCGGCTTCGTCGCGGTGGGCGAGAAGCGCAACGGCGCGTGCGAGCTCGGCTACATGATCGCCCGCGAACATCGGGGCTCGGGGCTGGCGCACGAGGCGGTGTCGGCCGTGCTCGACCAGCTCTTCGCCAGCGAGGGCCGCCGCCGGGTGTTCGCGGACACCGATCCCGACAACATGGCCTCGCGTGCATTGCTGGAACGTCTGGCCTTCAAGCTGGAAGGCCGCCTGCGCGCCGAGTGGGAAACCCACATCGGCATCCGCGACAGCCTGATCTACGGCCTGCTCCGCGACGAGTGGCTGGACGCACCCCCGCGCTGAGCCGCCCGGCTACAGCGCCGCCAGGTCGATCTCGACGTTGCGATCCAGCCAGTTGTCGGCCGGCGGCATCGGGTACTTCAGCCCGGTCGCGCAGTTGAACAGCACGCTGCGCTCCTCGGGATCGACCAGCCCATCGGCGAGTGCCTGGCGGTAGGCGGCAAGCGTCGCGCCGCCTTCCGGGCAGAGCAGCAGGCCGTCCTTGCGCGCGGCCTCGTCCACCGCAGCGAGGATCGCGGGGTCGCCGACCGCAAGCGCCCGGCCGCCCGACTCGCGCACCGCCCGCAGGATCAGGAAGTCGCCCACCGCGCGCGGCACGCGGATGCCGGCGGCGACGGTGGCGGCGTCCTCCCAGCGCTCGGCATGTTCCTCGCCCGCTTCGAACGCGCGGACGATCGGCGCGCACCCGGACGCCTGCACGGCGTACATCCGCGGGCGCTTTGACCCGATCCAGCCGAGCCGCTCCAGCTCGTCGAACGCCTTCCACATGCCGATCAGGCCGGTGCCGCCGCCGGTGGGGTAGAAGATCGCGTCGGGGAGCTCCCAGCCGAACTGGGCGGCGAGCTCCAGCCCCATCGTCTTCTTGCCCTCGATCCGATACGGCTCCTTCAGCGTCGAGAAGTCGAACCAGCGACCTTCCGCGGCACCGCGCGCGACGATCGCGCCGCACTCGTCGATCTGGCCGTTGACCCGCCACACGCGCGCGCCTTGCGCCGCGATCTCGCGGACGTTCACTTCCGGCGTCTCCTCCGGGCAGAGCACCACCGTCTCGATGCCGCAGCGCGCCGCATAGGCGGCGAGCGCCGCGCCCGCATTGCCGTTGGTCGGCATCGCAATGCGGGTGACGCCCAACTCGCGCGCCATCGCCACCGCCATCACCAGCCCGCGCGCCTTGAACGAGCCGGTGGGAAGCCGCCCCTCATCCTTGACGATCGCGCCTGGGCCGCCGGAGCGGGGGATCGGCACCAGCGGCGTCTCGATCTCGCCGAGCGATACGATGCTCCCGGTCCGCCGCACCGGCAGCAGCTCGCGCCAGCGCCACAGGTCGGTGGGCCGCGCGGCGATCGTATCGCGCGACACCGCCTGCCCGAGTGCCGCCAGGTCGTAGCGGACCAGCAGCGGCCGGCCGACTCGGGAGAGACCATGCAGCCGGTCGGCTTCATAGCGCTCGCCCGTCATCGAGCATTCGAGGTGGCTGACGAACGTCGGCCGATCGCGGTGCAGATTCTCGTTCACACCGCCTGCTTAGACCGCACGGCGTCGCGCTGTCACGCGCCCGCGGGCGAGCCGCCGCACACGACGCGCCCCTCGTCGATCAGGCCGCGAGCGGCGGTGCGTCGCGGGGATCGGGCAAGGCCGGATCGCCCGCGAGCCCGCGCGAATACCGCAGGGCGGGCACCTCGCCGCCGCGCGCGCGACAATGGGCGAGGGCCTGCTCCCCGGTCGGGCGGAAGCCCAGCTTGCGCAGCACGCGCCCGGAGGCGGGATTGTCGACGAAGTGGCAGGCGGACACCTCCGGAATCCGCAGCGTGTCGGCGATCGCGAGCACGGCCCGCGCCGCCTCGGTCGCATAGCCGCGGCCCCAGGCATCGGGCGTGATCCAATAGCCGAGCTCGTGCGCGCCCGCGTCGCTCCGGTGGAGGCCGGCGCCGCCCACCAGCCGGATGCCGTCGCCCTCGTGTGCGAACACCAGCAGCGAAGGGGTGCGCGGGGCCTGCGGCATGCGCAGGAATGCCTCGGCATCGCCCAGCGCATAGGGCCAGGGCATGCGGCTGGTGTTGCGCGCGACCGCTTCGTGGCCCGCGGCGCGGGCGAGCTGAGGGGCATCCTCGGCCCAGCCGGGCCGCAGCATCAGGCGTTCGGTACGGGCGAACATGTCCGCTCTCCTCTTGCGCGGGCGCCTACGCCGTCATGATGACAGCGGCGCGACCGTTTCGGGCAGAGGGAGCAATAAAAAAGGGAGCCGGGGCGGACCCGTCTCCCTTGTTGGCTGGTCCCGCTGGCTGCGGGACCCGGGTCGCCCTGGTGGGCAACCCGGTTGGTTGCCCTATTTATTCAGCCGCAATGGCCGGCATGTCGACCGAGCAGAATTTACGGCCGAGCTTGCCCTCGCGGAACGACACGCGGCCGTCGACGAGCGCGAACAGAGTGTGATCCTTGCCCATGCCGACGTTGGTGCCCGGGTAGAACTTGGTCCCGCGCTGGCGCACGATAATGTTGCCCGCGACCACTTCCTGGCCACCGAACTTCTTCACGCCAAGACGACGGCCGGCCGAATCACGACCGTTGCGCGACGAACCGCCTGCTTTCTTATGTGCCATGGTTCAAACTCCTCGTGTTCGCGCTCAGGCGGCTGCGCTGTCGTCAGCGCGGCTGTCGCCGATCGCGGTGATCTTCAGGATGGTGTGCTGCTGGCGATGGCCGTTCTTGCGGCGATAGTTGTGGCGGCGACGCTTCTTGAAAACGATCACCTTCTCACCCTTCGCCTGGGCGACGATCTCGGCGGAGACCGTGAGGCCCTCGACCGACTTCAGCTCGCTGCCCTCGCCGGCGAGCAGAACGTCGCCCAGGGTCACGTTGCTGCCGGCGTCGCCGTCCAGCTTCTCAACGACGATCTTGTCTCCGGCGGCGACGCGATACTGCTTGCCGCCCGTGCGCACGACTGCGAACATGGCCCTCATCACTTCCCAAAAGCATGTGCCCGCGCAGGGAAGCCCGGCGCAGGAGAGAGGGCGAGCTAGGCGAGCCCGGCCGTCGTGTCAAGGCTGAATGCCCGCAAGGGGCCGTGCGGGAGAGACGCAGGCTGGGCGGGAGGGGCGGTTAGCGCCGCCTGCGGGCGGAGACAAGCCCTGCGCGACTCGGGCGCGAATCACTCGGGAATGGAGTCGCTTCTCGTGGTCGCGGGCCGGGCCGGGTCGTAGCGTGCCGGGGAAGCGGAAGAAGGGGGCGCGGATGGGTGCGGGCGATCTGGTGGCGGCGGTGCTGGTCCGATGGCGGCTGGTGGTGCTGGTCGCAGCGGCGGTGCTGCTGCTGGTCGCCGGCTGGACGCTCGCCCAGCCGCGACTCTACCGCGCCTCGGCATCGGTGCTGTTCAACGTCGCCCAGTCCGATCCCGAAAGCATGGCCGGCGATGCGCCGCAAAGCAGCAACGCCCTGCTCGCCACCCAGGGCGACGTGCTTCGCAGTGCCCGGGTCGCGCGGGACGTGGCGGTTCGGCTCGGCGGCGGCGCAGCGGGTGCCGGGTCGGACGGCGCCGGGCTGGAAAGGGCGGCGGCGGCGCTGCGCGCGAAGGTCAGCGTCACCAATGCCAAGGCCAGCAACGTGATGGTCGTCAATGCCGAGGATCGCGATCCTGAGCGGGCGGCGCGCATCGCCGACGCCTTTGCCGAATCCTACCTCGCGCAGGTGCCGCAGCTGCGGGCGGTCGCCGCCCAGGGCTATTCGAGCTGGCTGGAACGCCGCACCCGCGACGTGCGCGGGCGACTCGAACGCGCGCAGGAGGCGCTGGCGCGCTATCAGCGGGAGCGGGGGCTGGTCGGGGCGGGTAGGTTCGACCTGGATGCGGAGTCGCTGCGCACCCTCAATGCCGAGCTCGCCCAGGCGGAGGGGGCGGCCGCCGAAGCGCAGTCGCGCGCCGGTTCCCGCAGCGTGCCGGAGGTGGCGTCCGACATGGCGGTGCAGCAGCTGCGCACCAGCGTCGCCACCCAGGCGGCGCGCGTGGCCGAACTCTCCCGCACGCTGGGACCGAGCCATCCGGACATGCAGGCCGCCACCGCACAGCTGGCGGCGCTCCAGGGCCAGCTGTCCGCCGCGATCGGCAGTGCGGCCGAATCGGTGCAGGCCGCCAGCACCGCGTCGCGCCGGCGAGAGGCGAGCATCCGCGCCCGGCTCGCGGCGCGGGAGCAGGCGATGATCGCGGGCTCCGACGACCAGAACCGGCTCACCGTCCTCCAGCGCGACGTCGACGCGGCACAGCAGATCTACGACCAGATGCGTCGCGAGATCGGGCAGCAGTTCGTGCGCAGCCAGGCGAGCCAGGCCAATGCCAGCCTGCTCGATCGCGCCGACCCGCCGCGCCTGCCCTACAAGCCCAACCTCCCGCTGATGCTGGTGCTGGGAACGGTGCTGGGCATCGCCGTCGGGCTCGCCTCGGTCATGGGGCTCGAGTTCCTGGAGCCGCGAGTGCGCACGGACCACGGCGTGGAGCTCGCCACCGGCGCCCCGGTGATCGCCCTGGGCTAGGAGGAACCCACGACGTCGGGTGCTCGCCTCAAGGCGCGTTGCGCACCGATCCGTGTATCCCCAACCGTTCAGGACGTCGGGCGGCCGAGGAACGCGCGCGAAACTACTCGCGGTCTTTACCTTCGCCCCGGCCAGGTCTTTGCAGACCGCGCGTGCCGTACTTCCGAGAAGCGATACCTCTGCGAAACCCCTGACGTGCTCCTGCGAAGGCAGGAGCCCAGGTCCCAAGCGCCGCAAGTCGTTGGTCTGCATGGCCCTGGATTCCTGCCTGCGCAGGAATACGGTGTGACCGAAGGGCGGCGCTTCCGACGTTCATCCTGCCCTTCGCGGCTGGGGCGCCTCTTTGCCATTGTTCGTTGGGTCAGGGACGGATTCGTCTGGTAGAAGCAACGGGTGCACCGGCGCGACCCTGGATGCGAGTCCATCTTTTCGCGCGCACTGCACCGGGACCGCTCGTCTTGAACTGCTGCGGCGGAGTGTGATGAAATGGGAACGCGCATAAAGGTTTTTGTGGCTTGCTGGATCGTCGCAAGCACGTTGCTGCTGAGCGGGATCACGCAAGGAATCCGTGGTTTTGCCGAACCTGGATTCATCCAGGAGCAGTTCGCGAACGCGAGCAAGCTGACCTGGTCTCCTTCGATCGAGATATCCGTTGAGGTAACGCTGAACCTCGCACGATGATCTTGCGCGCTCCCTGGTTTGGCGGGTGCGTGCAGCAAGGAAACCGCCAGCCCGCCGGGCAGGGACTGTGCGCGACGCCGTGAAGCCCAGGGTTTGTCTTGGAAGAAGCGCTCGGGATTGAAGCCGGAGTATCTTTGCAAGAGGGACTCGTGGTGTTCGGACGAGGTTCGGCATCTTCGCAGCCAGCTTGGGTTCCGCGGTTGATCTGGAGGGTGTCTGGGGGGCGACGCGGCTCCTGCAAAAGGGCGATTCCCGTCCAGCCGCAGGAAGATGCGCATCCAACCGCAGGAAAGAGCATGCCGCTTCTGCCGATGTCCGTGCTGCCCATCGGCGCGCTCCTCCGCCATCGCCCACCCGAGCATGCCCATTCTAGCCGGTGTGGATCGCCAATCCCGGCGCCCCGCCGCACGTCGCAACCCGTCTTCCCGGACCGCGTCTTTCCTACCGGACATGGGGCGCGGTACACCGGCTCCGTCCTCCAGAAGGGTGGAAGTGATGCCGGACCAAGAGCCTCATCGCATGGCCGAATTTCCTGTAGACTAGGGCCGCCGCGCCGGGGCCTCGCGCGAAGGGCGCGGAGCCTGTTCTTGGACTAACTTTCGGCTAACTTTCCGCGGTCGCATGGCCGCGGCCGGAGCCGTTCGCCCGGCCGGGCACGACCTGCCGGAATGCCGCCATCCGGAACGCTTGCCCCGGCAGCCCGTTGTTTCCGTCCTGCCACCCCCCGGCAGATCAGGGAAGGAAACCGCGTGCGCATGACCGACACACCCCCGGTGCTGGATGCGTCCGCGTTCGATCCCCCGCCCAATTCGCAAGGCTTCTACACCGACTCGCTCCGTCTGCTGGGCGAGTCCGGCGTGCCCTATCTGCTGTCCGGCACCTATGCGCTCAGCTGCCACACCGGCATCATCCGCCCGACCAAGGACATGGACGTGTTCTGCAAGGCGGGGGACGCGCCGCGGCTGCTCGCCTGGTTCAAGCAGCACGGCTACGAGATCGAGGTCGAGGACGACCGCTGGATCGGCAAGGTCTGGCAGGGCGAGCATTTCTTCGACGTGATCTACAACCTGTCCTCGGCAAGCATCCCCGTCACCGAGGACTGGTTCCGCGACACCTATGAGGTGGAGATCTACGGCAGCATCGTGCCGGTGACGCCGCCGACCGAGTTCATTCTGTCGAAGCTCTTCATCCAGGATCGCTATCGCTACGACGGTGCCGACGTGGCGCACGTCATCCTGAAGAAGCACGATGAGATCGACTGGAAGCGGCTGCTGGCGACCATGGAGCTGCAGTGGGAAGTGCTGCTGATCCACCTGCTCAACTTCCGCTTCATCTATCCGACCGAGCGCGACTGCGTGCCGCGCTGGCTGTTCGACGAGCTGATCGAGCGGGCGAAGCTCCAGGCCGACCTGCCGCCGGCGAACGTGAAGGTGTGCCGCGGCCGGCTGCTGAGCCCGCGCGACTATCTCGTCGACATTTGTGACTGGGGCTTCGCCGACGTAGTCGGCAAGGGACTTGAGGAGCAGCATGAGCGAAAAGCCTGAGCGCATCGTCCTCGCCGCGACCGGCGACCTGCACGTCAACGACGCCGACGCCAACCGCTACCGCGACCTGTTTGCGGAGATCTCCGAAAAGGCGGACGTGCTGGCGCTGACCGGCGATCTCACCAACTTCGGCAGGACGCGCGAGGCCGAGAATCTGGCCGAGGATCTGCGCCACTGCACGATCCCGGTGGTCGCCGTGCTCGGCAACCATGATTACGAATGCGGCCAGCCCGAAGAGGTGGTGCGCATCCTCCAGGGCGCGGGCGTGACGGTGCTCGACGAGCAGGCGGTGGAGATCGCCGGGGTCGGCTTCGCGGGCGTGAAGGGCTTCGTCGGCGGCTTCGATCGCGCCGAGCTGGGCGCGTTCGGCGAAAAGGCGATCAAGGACATCGTCGATGAGTCGCTGGGCGAGGCGCGCAAGCTGGAGAATGCACTGCGGACGCTGCGCACCGACCGGGCGGTGGCGCTGCTCCATTATTCCCCGGTTGCGGCGACCGTCGAAGGCGAGCCCAAGGAGATCTGGCCGTTTCTGGGCTCGTCGCGCCTGGCCGATGCGGTCGACCGCTTCGACAATGTGCGGCTGGTGCTGCACGGCCATGCGCATCGCGGCAGCTATGAGGGGCGCACCCGGCGCGGCGTTCCCGTCTACAATGTCGCGCAGTTCGTGCTGACCGAGCAGTTCGGCAAGCCGTACGTGCTGTACGAGGTCTAGCGAGGCTCGGGCCGGCCCAGCCCCATGCGGGCGAGCTCGCGCTGGCGGTCGACGAACTGGTGCTTGAGGGCGCCGGCGACGTGGAGCAGCAGCAGCGCAAGCAGGATCCAGGCACCGATGGCGTGAAAGGTCTCGATCCGCGCATGCACGGCGCGCTGTTCCGGCACCCCCGCGGGTGTGCGGCCGAGTTCCTGGACCGGGCCGATCATCGGCAGCGGGAACAGGCCCCAGATCTCGGTGGGGCCGCGCTTGCGCGGCGGCAGCCCGCCGCCCTTACCTTCCCCTGCAGGGCCGCCGCGCGCGGTCGTGTCGGACTTGAGCGTGGGTGCGGGGGGCGGACCCGGGGGGTTCTCCGCAGCCCAGGCGGCACCCGGCGAGTCCGCCGGCGGATTGGCCGAGATCATCGCCCAGCCGGAGAAGGGCATCAGCAGCATGGCGGCGTAGAGCAGGAGGTGCACAGCTTTGGCGAGCCGCTTCTCCCACTGCGCCATGGGCAGGAACGGCGGCGGCCGGTGCGTGAGCCGCCAGCCGACCAGGACGACCGTCAGCACCAGGATCGAGATCCCGGACGAAACGTGGAAGGCGAAGAAGCCGCGAGGTAGCACCGGGCGCAGCAGCCCGGAGGTGAGATTGTAGAGGATCAGCGCGGCGATCGCCCAATGCAGCGCGATCGCGACATTGGCGTAGCGCAGCCTTCGGCGCGCGCTCCCGTCGTAGGTGTCGACCCCCATGCGGACCCACTCCTTCAAACCTGCATCAACCTGTCCCTCGGCCGCGGCCGGGTCAAGCACGCGGAGGCGGTCAGGCGAGCAACCGCGTCCCGGTGATCACCAGCACCAGCGCCAGGGTCGGGCGAAGGACGCGGTCGGAGGCGCGGGAGGCGAACAGCGAGCCGGCGATGATGCCGGGGATCGAGCCCACCAGCAGCCCGCCGAGCAGCGGCGCGTCGACATTGCCCAGCGACAGGTGGCCGAGCCCGGCGACGAGCGTCAGCGGCACGGCGTGGACGATGTCGGTTGCCACCAGCTTCCGCGTGGTGAGGCGCAGCGGATAGAGGCCGAACAGGATGACGGCGCCGAGCGCGCCTGCGCCTACCGAGGTGAGCGTCACCATCACCCCCAGCAACGCTCCCGCGAGCACCGTCAGCGGCGGCTGGAGATGGTGGAAGCGGGCGGCAGACCGGGCGCGGAAGCGGATCGCCGCGCGTTGCAGCCGTGGGCGCAGCAGCGTCGCCCCCGCCGTCAGCAGCAGCACCACGCCCAGCGCATGCAGGATCAGCCCGCCCTTGATCGCATGGGTGTCGGTCCGCGCGAGCACCCATAGGGTCAGCCCGGCGGCGGGAAGGCTGCCGAGGCACAGCCGGCGCACGACCTGGAAGTCCGGGCCGCCGTCGGTGCCGCGGTGGCGATGATGGATGAAGCCGCCGACCGACTTGGTGATCGCGGCGAACCACAGGTCGGTGCCGACGGCGGTGATCGGCGTCACCCCCAGCAGCAGGATCAGGATGGGTGCCATCAGCGATCCGCCGCCCACGCCGGTCACGCCGACGAGCAGCCCGACACCCAGGCCGGCGATCACATTGTACAGGTCCATCGCCCCCCGCTGCGGCGGCTAGGCCGTCCGCTCGGCGACCAGCGCGAGCAGGCGGGGCGCGGCTTCCGGCCGGCAGATCAGCAGGTCGGGAAGGTAGGGGTTGGCGCAGTTGTAGACGAGCGGCTGGCCGTCGATGCGGCTGACGTGCAGCCCGGCCGCAGCGGCGACGGCGACGGGCGCGCAATTATCCCATTCATACTGGCCGCCGGTGTGGAGGTAGATGTCGGCCTCGCCGCGAACCACCGCCATCGCCTTGGCCCCCGCCGAGCCCATCGCCACCAGCTCCGCGCCGATCGCCTGTGCGACCGCGACCGCCTGTTCGGCCGGACGGCTGCGGCTCACCAGCATGCGCGGTGTGCCGCCGTGCGGCGGCGGGAGGACCGGCGGCGTATCCGATGCCAGTGTCACGCCGAGCGCCGGCAGCGCAACCGCGCCTGCCGCAGCGCGGCCGCCGACCGACAGCGCCACATGCACCGCCCAGTCGCTGCGCCCCTCGCTATATTCGCGGGTGCCGTCGAGCGGATCGACGATCCACACGCGCTCCGCCGAGAGCCGCGCGGCGTCATCCTGCTCCTCTTCGGAAAGGATCGCGTCGTCGGGGCGCGCCTGCGCCAGCGCCTCCAGGATGAAGCGGTTGGCGACGCAATCGCCCGCCTTGCCCAGCGCCTTGCCCACGAACAGGGTCGAGCCGCGGATTTCCATCAAGAGCCGGCCGGCACTCTCGGCGATGCGGCGGGCGAGCGCGGCGTCCTCCGCCAGCGTCGTCACGCCGCGGTGCCGAGCAGCTGGGCCACGATCCGTTCGGCAGCCGCCTCCGGCGTCTCCCGCGTGGTGTCGACGTGGATATCCGGCGTCTCGGGCGGCTCATAGGGGCTGTCGATGCCGGTGAAGTTCTTGAGCTCGCCTGCGCGCGCCTTGCGATAGAGGCCCTTCACGTCGCGCGCCTCGGCCACTTCCAGCGGGGTGTCGATGAACACCTCGACGAACTCGCCCTCGGGCAACATGCCGCGCACCAGCTCGCGTTCGGCGCGGAAGGGCGAGATGAAGGCGGTGAGCACGATCAGGCCGGCATCGGCCATCAGCCGGGCGACCTCGCCCACGCGGCGGACGTTCTCGACGCGGTCGGCATCGGTGAAACCCAGGTCCTTGTTGAGCCCGTGGCGGATGTTGTCGCCGTCGAGCAGGAAGCTGTGCTTGCCAAGCGCATGCAGCCGCTTTTCGACCAGGTTGGCGATGGTCGACTTGCCGGAACCGGAGAGGCCTGTGAACCACAGCACCTTGGGCGCCTGATGCTTCTGCGCGGCGTGCGCCTCGCGGGTGATCTCGACAGCCTGCCAATGGACGTTCTGGCTGCGACGGAGCGCGAACTGCAGCATGCCGGCGGCGACGGTCGCGTTGGTCAGCTTGTCGATCAGGATGAAGCCGCCGAGGTCGCGGCTGTCGGCGTAGGGCTCGAACGCGATGCCGCGATCGGTATAGACCTCCGCCACGCCGATGTCGTTGAGGCCCAGCGTCTTCACCGAAAGCTCGGCCATCGTGTTCACGTCGACCGCATGCTTGGGCGGCTGCACCGTCGCGCTGACGGTACGGGTGCCGATCTTCATCCAATAGCCGCGGCCGGGGAGCAGATCCTCCGCATCCATCCACACGATCGTCGCCTGGAACTGGTCGGCAACCTGCGGCGACGCGTCGGCGGCCACCAGCACGTCCCCGCGCGAGCAGTCGATCTCGTCGGCGAGCGTGAGGGTGACGGACTGGCCGGCACCTGCCTCCTCCAGGTCGCCGTCCAGGGTGACGATGCGGGCGATGGTGGAGGTGCGGCCGGAGGGAAGCACGCGCACCGCATCGCCCGGTTTCACGGTGCCGCTGGCGATCAGGCCGGCAAAGCCGCGAAAGTCGAGGTTGGGGCGGTTGACCCACTGCACCGGCATGCGGAACGGGCGGCGGCGGTCGGCGGCAAGGTCGACCTCGACCGTCTCCAGATGCTCGATCAGCGTCGGGCCCTGGTACCAGGGCGTCTGGTCCGAACGGCTGGCGATGTTGTCGCCGCCAAGGCCGGAGATGGGGATGGCGGTAAAGTCCTCGATGCCGATCGAGCTCGCAAAGGCGCGATAGTCGGCGACGATCTCCGCGAACCGATCCGCATCATAGCCGACCAGGTCCATCTTGTTCACCGCCAGGACAATGTGGCGGATGCCGATCAGGTGGGCGAGATAGCTGTGGCGGCGGGTCTGGGTGAGCACGCCCTTGCGCCCGTCGATCAGGATCACCGCCAAATCGGCGGTGGACGCGCCGGTGACCATGTTGCGCGTATACTGCTCATGGCCGGGGGTGTCGGCGACGATGAACTTGCGCTTTTCGGTCGCGAAGAAGCGGTAGGCGACGTCGATGGTGATGCCCTGCTCGCGCTCGGCGGCGAGGCCGTCGACCAGCAGCGCGAAGTCGATGTTCTGGCCCTGGGTGCCGATGCGCCGGCTGTCGTTCTCCAGCGCCGCGAGCTGATCCTCGAAGATCATCTTCGAATCATAGAGGAGGCGGCCGATCAGGGTCGACTTGCCGTCGTCCACCGACCCGCAGGTGATGAAGCGCAGCAGCGTCTTGTTCTGGTGCGCCTCCAGATAGGCGTCGATATCCTCGGCGATGAGGGCGTCGGTCTTGTAGATCGGATCGTCGAGCACGGACATCAGCAGGCCTCGTCATGCTGAACGTGTTTCAGCATCCACCGCGCCGCAGGCAGCGTCGGTGCGCGGGGAGGAATGGACCCGGAAACAGGTCCAGGGTGGCAGGAGAGAAGGGACGCGACCGGCATCAGAAATAGCCCTCCTGCTTCTTCTTCTCCATGCCGGCGCCGCCTTCGTCCTTGTCGATGGCGCGGCCCTGGCGTTCGGAGGTGGTGGTGAGCAGCATCTCCTGGATCACTTCCGACAGGGTCGCCGCCTCGCTCTCCACCGCGCCGGTGAGCGGGTAGCAGCCGAGCGTGCGGAAACGGATGGAGCGTTCGACCGGAGTCTCGCCCGGCCGCAACGGAAAGCGCTCATCGTCCACCATCAGCAGCATCCCGTCGCGCTCCACGGTGGGCCGGGGTGCGGCGAAGTAGAGCGGCACGATCTCGATCCCCTCGGCAAGGATGTATTGCCAGATGTCCAGCTCGGTCCAGTTGGAGAGCGGGAAGACGCGGATCGACTCCCCCTTGGCCTTCCGCGCATTGTAGAGGCGCCAGAGTTCAGGCCGCTGCGCCTTGGGGTCCCAGCGGTGGCTTGCCGAGCGGAAGCTGAACACGCGCTCCTTGGCGCGGCTCTTCTCTTCGTCCCGGCGGGCGCCGCCGAACGCCGCGTCGAAGCCGTATTTGTCGAGCGCCTGCTTCAGCCCCTCCGTCTTCCAAAGATCCGTGTGCAGGCTGCCGTGGTCGAACGGGTTGATCCCGCGCGCCATCGCGTCCGGATTATGGTGGACCAGCAACTCCATGCCGGCATCCGCCGCGGCCTTGTTCCGCAGGTCGTACATCGCCCGGAATTTCCAGGTCGTGTCGACATGGAGCAGCGGGAACGGCGGCGGCGCGGGGAAGAACGCCTTCTTGGCGAGGTGCAGCATCACGGCCGAGTCCTTGCCGACCGAATAGAGCATCACCGGCCGCTCTGCCTCTGCCACCACTTCACGCAGGATGTGGATGCTCTCTGCCTCGAGCCGCTGGAGGTGCGTGAGGCTGGACCCGGACGGCCGGCGGATGGGCGAAGAGGCGTTCATAGCCCGGAGTTGGCAGAACGTTCCGGGCCGTACAATGGCGAATTGGCCCGTTTACTCGGTCCGTCCCGGAGAGATCTTGGGCGGGTAGAAGCGGAACTTTAGGAGGGGCTGGAAAGCAGCGGAAACCGCAAATGATAAGTTCGCGGGATGATAGAGATGCTTGGATCGGCGGGTTTGTTGCGACGTGCGGCTGGAGTGCCACGGGTGCGAGTCTCGATCGGCGACATGGTCATTCTGGTGTGGCGCAGCGATGAAGGGGCCACGGCGTTGGGAAGTGTTGGCCTTCCCGTCGGGTGCAGTACGCAAGAGGATCGTCTGCGCTCGATCGCATGGCGATGGGGCGCGCAGCTTCTTCTCTGGGGTCGGCAAGACTGCATCGCCGGGCGGCGGAAGGCGGGCGCGCTGCCCGCTCGGGCTCGACGATCCGGAGGGAGCGACATGGACTCCCTTGTTCCCCGCCGACGCGTTCTACCGCGCCAGGTGGTGGCGTAGGACCCGCATCTGCGGCCGCTCGCCGCCCGTGCGGCTCGGCTGCACGCTGAAGGCGTAGCTGGCCGGCCACCAGGGACCCGCCGCCCAATAGGTCCAGCCGGACCAGACATCCCCGTTCCGGTCCATATAGGCGAGCATGCGGTCGAGGGTTGCCAGGCATTCGGCGTCGCCGCCGGCGCCGAACTCGGCCAGGAAGCCGCGCGCCCGTACCGAGCGCAGCCAGGCGGTGGCAGCACGGAGTCGGTCGACGCCGGTATCCGGGCCGCCGCAGCCGGAGTGGGTGCCCGAGGAGTCGTTGTCGAGATACTGGTGCATTTCGAACGCGAAGTTGCCGCCGGGGTCGCGAAACCCGGCGAACGCATCGGCATTGGAGCCGCCCCCGCCGGTGCGGGTCCAGCTGTGGGCGCCGGTCCACTTGGTGCCGGGCACCAGCACCAGATTGCGGGCGCCCGTGGCGCGGATCGCGCTCACCACCCGATCGACGATCCTGCGCCATGCGGTCGCGGCAATGCCGTGCGGCTCGTTCATCAGCCCGAAGGCGACGCGCTTGCCCTGGTAATGCGCGGCGAGGCGCTTCCAAAGATCGACCAGCCCGTCGGCGACCACCGGCTCGATCACGCTGCGGCCGGCATATCTGCCGTAGTTGTGCACATCGAGGATCACCGTCAGTCCATAGGCGGACGCGCTGGCGACAACCGCATCGAGCCGCCCGACTTCCTCCGGGGAGAGCGCCTGCGAAAGCCCGGGCTGCACGCGCTCCCAGCGGAGCGGCACGCGCACGACGTTCATGCCCGCTTTGGCGAACGTCGCCAGATCGGCGTCCCGTGGGTAGAGATAGTCCTTGCCATGGACGCCCGGGCGCCTCGCAGGCTTGAACTCGCCGCCTGCGATGTTGACGCCGGTCAGCTGCGGCCTGGCCCGAGCGACGGAGGCGGCGGGCGAGGGCAGTAGCGCGAGGATGAGCGGGAGCACGACGGTGCGAACGCCGCCGGTCACGGCACGATCACCGTCCCCAGCAGCGGCACCCCGCTTTCCTCCAGCAGCATGGTCAACCGCTGGAGCGGGCGGAGCGCGCTGGCGTTGCGGCTCGCCAGGACCAGCGCGCCGTCGAAGCCGCTCAGGATCGTGTCGACCGCGCCGAAACGGGTCGACTCCCCGCGCGCGGAAAGGCTGAGGAGGAGCAGCCGGTACCGGCTGATGCGGCCTTCCAGCGCGTCTGCCAGCGGTTTGCGCTCGATCAGCTCGGCACCATCACCCGCTGGGGGGCCCGCCGGCAGCAGCGATAGCCGCTCGATCGCGGTCGGCTGGACGGCAGCGCGTCCCTCCGCCTCTTGGAGCAGCGTCGATAGACCCGCTTGGTTCGCTGTGCGAAAGAGCCGGTCCTGCGCCGGGGCCTGGATATCGCCGTCGATCAGCAGCGTCGGCCAGCCGAGCTGCGCGCAGACGACCGCGAGGTTCGCCGACACGCGTGCCACCTCCACCGTCGTGTCGAGGCCGATCAGCGCGACGGCTCGGCGGTCATCGGGGGTGTCGCTGTGCCAGCGGCTCGACAAGGCGCTGCGTAGGTCGCGGATGCGGGCCACCGCGTCGCCTCCCGCCTCGAACGCGGCATAGACCGACGGGTCGACGCGCGGGTCGCCCGGATGCAGCAGAGAACCGTGCCGGACCGCTCCCGCTGCGGCACTGCGGGAGGCGGATGCACCGTCGTGCGCCGCGCCTCCGACCTCCTGCGGATGCGAGGCCATCGGATCGCTGAAGGAGCCGAAGGGCGGCATACCTGGCGACGGCAGCGGGCCTCGATCCGAGTCGCCGGGGGCATCGTTCGGCCACAGCCGCACGCCCTCCGGGCTGCGTGCATCGAATGCGGTGGAGCGCAGTCTCATGGCAGGACTCTCCCGATCATTTTATTCTGCGGCCGCCATCGCCGGCCGGGGCTCGGAGGCTGCGAGCTGAAGCCGCGCGAGCAGGAACTGGGGTGCGAGCGAGTCCGCGAAGACGGCGGTCCCGGCATCGTTGAACAGCAGGGCGGGGGCGAGCGCCTGCGGTACCCGGTCGGCGGCAACCGTCTGGTGCGCGGCGGCATCGCAGGCGAGCGCCCGCAGCCGCTCGCGAAGATCGGCAAGCCGGCAAAGGCGTTCGAACAGCGCGGCGGCGGACGCGTTGACGCTGGCCCATTCCTCGAAGCTCGCGGCCAGTCCGGTGCGCACCGCCGCCACATCGACCGTCCCGGTGCCGGCCTCTGCCGCCGCCAGGCCGGCTGCCTGGCAGAACAGGCGGACATGATAGGGAGAGCCCGCCGCGGCGGCGCCGATCAGCACGCGCGCCTCGGCAGGGAAGAGCAGGCCGCTGCGCCGCGAGCCCTCGTCGATCACCGCCTCCACGGCGCGCGATCCGAACGGGCGGATCGGGACGGCGGTGAGGTGACGGCGCAGCGACGGATGGGCCTCGAGCAATTCGTCCACATCGGCGGCGATCCCGACGAGCAGGAACTGGAGCGGGGCGCGCGTGTCGGACAGCAGCTTCAGCAGGCTCGCCATCTGCGCCTTCGTCTGCGCGTTTTCGATGCGATCGAACTCGTCCACGATCAGAAAGACTCGCCGCGCGAGCCCGGGCGCGGCCGCGCTTACGAAGTCGCGCGCCGTGAAATCGCGCTCCGCGAGCGCGGCAAGTGCGGCCCGGCCGGCGGGACGCGCCTCCGCCTGCAAGAAGGGAAGATAGGGACGCAGCAGGTCTACGAACTCGGTGTCGCCGGTCGCCGCGTGATAGAGGGCAACGCATTCCGCCTCGTCGGCGAGATCCCCGAAGATCCGCGCGAGCGACGTTTTGCCCGAGCCGCGGGCGCCGAAGATCACTGCATGCTGGCGCCGCTCGACCACGCCATCGACGAGGCGGTTGAGCTCGGCCATGCGCCCGAGCAGTTCGTAGCGGTCGTCCACCGGCTGCGCGGCATTGAAGGCGGCGATGACGCGGGCGCGCTGCGACCGGGCCCCCATCGCCGCCGCAAAGCGTTGCGCCGGGGCCTGGGTGCATTCCGCCTCGGGACGGGCCGGCATTGCATCCATGATGGAAACAATCGCCGTGTCCCCGCTTGCCGGCGCTCCCACCGGGATTGCCGGTGCGCTGCGGTGGCGCAGGGCCGAGGGAGCAGGCGACGGCCGCTCGTTCACCGCCCAACGCACGATGCGATGGACGGCCCGTCGAACCCGGCGCCACCACCCGCGTGTCTTGCCATCCTCTGCCATGGCCAAGTCGTACGGCGCATGCGGAAAGTAGAAAAGTGGAGGGGTCCAACAAGTGCGTCAGTATTGAACCAATTCAGCATTGTGCGCACCTGGGGGCCGCGCGATCGTGACTGGCAGCTGCGTTGCAGCCGGTGGATCGAGGGGCGGGATGGCGGCCGATTTTTTGTTCGACAGCGGAAAAGACGGCGGCGTGGAGCCGCCTGCCGCATTCCTCTTCACCCAACAGACGATCGGCCTGCAGGCGCGCAAGACCAGCATGGTGTTCCTGGCGGAGGCGCTGGTGCGGCGGGGCTACCGGGTCCATGTCGTCACCGTGCAACTGAGTTGGCTCAGCGGGCTGCGGCGAGGGAGCAAGCTCGGCGCCCTGCGCGGCGTGCCCCGCAATCGCTGGTACGCGGCCGACGGGATGCGGGGCTTCCTGTGGGTCCCGCCGGTGCATCCGGTGGGTGCACGCCGCCGGCTGTGGCAGTGGGCGGCGGCACCGCTGATCGCCGCGTACGCCGCCCTGTTGCCGCGCGCCGTGGTGCAACCGCTGCAAACTGCGGAGCTGGTGGTGATCGAAAGCTGCGCGGCGGTCGCGCTGTTCCGGCGCATCCGCCGGATCGCCCGACAGGCGCGGATCCTCTACAGCATGAGCGACCGGCTGACGGTGGTCGGCATGCATCCGGGACTCGAGCGAAGGCTGCGGGCGGACGCGGCGGGCTATGATCTGGTGCGTGTCCCCGCGGCTGCGCTGCTGGATGACCTGCCGGGCGCGCGCGCGGCGCTCGTCCGCCATGGCATCGATCGGCGCGCCTTCGACCGCGTCTCGGCCTCCCCGTACAGCAGCGGCCCGAACGCGGTGCTGATCGGCGACATGATGCTGGACCAGCCACTGCTGGAGCGGCTTGCCGGTGCGTTCCCCGACGTGCGGTTCCACTATTTCGGGCGCACGCCGCTCGCGTTCCCGCTGCGCGCGAATCTCACGGCATGGGGGGAGCAGCCGTTCGAGCGACTCGTGCCGTTCGTTCAGCATGCGGACGTGGGGCTGGCGCTCTATCGGCGGGTGCCGGGGCTCGCCTACCTGGCCGAATCCAGCCTGAAGAACCTCCAATATCGCTACTGCGGGCTGCCGGTGGTGGGGCCGGCGTTTGCGATGCGCGGCGTGCCGGGGGCGCTGTCCTATGACCCGGATCGCCACGAGAGTGCGGCGGATGCGCTGCGCAGGGCGCTGGAGAAGGGGCGAGGCCCCCCGGAGGCAGTGGCCGATTGGGACGAGGTTGCCGGCGAATTGCTGGGCCTTGTGGGCGCGGTGGGGGCAACTTCCCCTCCATCCATTTCGGACCTCCAAAATGGACGAATTGCCCAGCCCAATCGGAGCAATCTCCGGGGATGAGGCTGCGCTTACAATTGCCAGAAGATGAAATTCAGAAGTAAATTGCGCTGCGGTGCGTAGTACCGATCTTACAAAATACTCAGATCAGGCAAGTCGCCTGATAGCCGATACTGCGCCCTTTGTCGGGAGGTAAGCATGGCCTATTATAACGGTACTTCGGGTGACAGCGTGATCGTCGCGGATGGGAACGGAGAAGACGTCCTCAAAGGCGACGCCGGCAATGATCGTCTGAACGGCACCCATGGCACGGACCGGATCAAGGGCGGGTCGGGCAACGACAATCTCGCCGGGCAGCAAGGCAACGACTATCTGCAGGGGGACGCCGGCGACGACATCCTTTTCGGCGGATCGGGAAGCGACTTCCTGTTCGGTGGATACGGCGCCGACAAGTTCGTCTTCGACGACTTCAACCACAGCGACGGCACGAACGACATCATCAAGGACTTCAAGTTGACGCAGGGCGATACGCTCCTGCTCAAGAACGGGGTGACGATCACCGCCGCGGTGATCACCGATCTTCCCGACAGCCTCTATGCCGACAATGAGCGGCCGGACATCCGCATCACCCTGACGTCAGACAACGGCTCGACCCAGCAGCTGTGGCTGGCGGACGTTATGACCGAGAAGGACAATGCGGCGCAGGACCGCCAGATCGCCGCGCTCGAGGATTATCTCGAGAGCCTGGGCTACACCGGCGGCCTCGCGTTCGCGGCGTGAGCGAGGCACCGGCACTCCGGCTGGTCTCGCAGGATATCGGCTCCGCCTCGCGCGGGGCCGGTATCCCGGCCGACCACGAGCCGATGACGGCGCTCGAGACGCAGGTCGTGGTGCCGTGTCCGTTGTGCGACCGCCGGGAGGCGTGGGGCTGGGGATGCGAGAACGGCTATTCGGCGGTGAAGTGCGTCGGGTGCGGGCTCGTCTATGTCTCGCCACGCCCTGCCGACGAGACGATCAGCGAGGCGACGCGCACCGGTCAACACCGGCATGAGGTGGGCGCGATGTCGGTGGTCTACTCGCCCAGCCGCCGCAAGCTCGCGCGCTATCGCAACCGGATGCAGCGGGTGCTCGCGGGCGAGCTGGGGAACGATCCGGTGACCTGGCTCGACATCGGCGCCGGCTTCGGCGAACTGCTTGAGGCGTTGCGAGACGTGCTTCCTGCCGGCTCGCGGATCCGCGGAATCGAGCCCATGGGGACCAAGGCGGCGCACGCGCGGGCGCGTGGGCTGCCGGTCACCTCCGAACCGCTTGCGCAGGTGACCGAGCGGTTCGACTTCGTGTCGCTGATCAACGTGTTCTCGCACTTGCCGGACCCGGGCAGTTTCCTGTCCGACCTCCGTCGGCTGGTGCGCCCCGGGGGCACGCTGGTGCTGATGACCGGAAATGGTGCCGAGCTCGACAGCGCGGACAGCTATCCCGACCGGCTCGACCTGCCCGACCATCTGGTGTTCGCCGGGCGTCCGCAGCTCGACGCCTTCCTCGGCGAGGCGGGGTTCGAACCCTATCGTCGCGACCTGGTGCGGCTGGACACCGCGAGTTGGGCAGCCAAGGCTCTGATCAAGAAGACGCTCGGGCAGCCGGTGCCGCTGGTGATCCCCTACCGCTCCCGGTTCCGGGACATGCTGTACCTCGCAAGGCGGGTGCGATGAGCGTTGCGCTGCGACACCGGCCGGAGGTCGACGCCAGTGCGACCAGCGTGCCGATCGACTTCCTGGTGCTGGGCGCCCAGAAGTGCGGCACCACCTGGATCCACCATGTGCTGAGCCAGCACCCTGGTGTCTTCATCCCGCCGGCCAAGGAACTGCACTTCTTCAACAAATCGTCGGCGCTTTCGCGAGGATGCGGCTGGTATGCGGACCAGTTTGCCGCGGCCGGCGCGGGACAGCTGCGCGGGGAGTGCACGCCGAATTACCTGTGGAACTACCTCGATCCCCGCGACCGGCCGGTGCCGGGCGAGCACCATGATCTTGCGCCCAAGCTGGCCGAGCTGCGCCCGCAGCTGCGGCTGGTGGCGACGCTGCGCAACCCGGTCGACCGGGCTATCTCCGCCTTTCACCATCACATCAACCAGGGGCGGATCGCGCCGGATGCGCGGATCCTCGACCATCTCTGGACGCTGGGCATCGCCTCGATGGGCATGTACGCGCGCCACCTGCGGCACTGGATCGACGCGTTCGGGCGGGAGCCGCTGATGGTGCTGATCTATGAGCAGGACGTCGCGCCCGACAGGGTCAAGCCCGCGACGGCGCAGCGGCTGTTCGCGCATCTTGGCCTCGCGCCGTTCGAGGTGCCGTCGCTCTACGAGCAGCTGAATGCGCGCCGAAGCTATCTGGCAATGCGGCTCGCGCGCCATTTGCCGCCTTCCGGGCTGGCCGGGCGTGTGGTGCGTCGCGGAATCGACACGGTGACGCCCGCGCGCGTGGATCGCCTGTTCCGCTTCGGTGTGTCGAAGGAGGAGCGCGTGGAGCTTTCGAGACTGTTCGCCCCGCACCAGGCGGAGCTGGAGGCGTTGCTCGGGCGACCGATGCCGTGGGGATGATGGCAAGCAGTCGGTCGGTCCCAGCGCCAGGGCTTCGCCATTGCACGAAGCGGTGTAGCAGAACGGGTGGCTTTTACGCTCGGGCAGTCGCGCCACGCGCCGGAACGCGGCACGCGGAACTGGCGTTCGGCACGCTTGGCCTATCGATGCGGGACATGGCTCGCCGCCTGTAGGCAACGGGGCCGCGATGGCGTGCGACTTGGAAGTCGCCAATGGCCGATCGGCTCATGCTGGCGCTGCACCAGACAGCAGAGGGGGCGAAGGCGGTTCCCCCCGCAATCAGAAGGATGGCACCGGAACGCGTCGATCACCCGATGCGGCTCTCGGACGGCTCGCGAAGCTCGGGCGGCGCGATCTCCAGGCGGATCCGGCGGATTGTCCAACGGGCTGATCGGCGTGTCCGCCGCTTTGGCAACGCCCTGTAGGAAGCTGTCCCCGTGGCAGGATACGACGGTGACGACGCCTAGCGTGGATCGACATTCAGGATTCCTAAGCGTGTTGAGGACTGATTCATCGGCATCCGTGTTGAGGCGCGGAGCGGATGATAGCGGGCAAGCGGTATGAGTTGAGCGATGCGCAGTGGGCGAGGATTGCCCTTCTGCTGCCGGGGAAAGTGGCCGATCCGAGTCGTTCTTGATCGGATAACCGCTTTTTCGTGAACGGATATCTGTGGGTGCTCCCGTCAGGCGCGCACTGGTGCGACCTGCGGAACGCGACGGCAAGTGGAAGCCGGTGCATCGCGCTTCAGTCGCTGGTGCCATGCCGGCGTCTGGGAGCGGGTGTTCGATGCGCTGACCGCCGACCGGAACAACCAGTATCCGATAATCGACAGCACCATCGTTCGCGCGCACCAGCAGGCAACGACCGGAAAGGCGGCGCGCGATCAGGCGCTGGGGCGTTCCCGAGGCGGACTGACGACCAAGATCCACATGCTGGCCGACGAACTCGGCCGACCGCTGCGCTTCATCGTCACGCCCGAGCAGGCAAGCGACGTCACTCAGGCGCCCGCCTTGCTCGACAGGCAGCAGGGTGATGCGGTGCTCGCCGGCAAAGCCTATGACAGTAAGACCTTATGAGCGGTCGTCGCTGGCGTGGGAGCCGAGGCGGTGATCCTCTCCAGCCGCTCCCGCAAGGTCCCTATCCCTCATAACGCAACCGCTTACAAAATGCGCAACCGCATCGAGCGGTGCTCCGGACGGCTCAAACACTTCCGGCGCTTCGCCGCCCGCTACGACCGACGCACCATCCACTTCGCCGGCGTCGCCCACCTCGCCGCTCCATGATCTGGTTACGCGGAATGTCGATCCGCGCTAGCCCCCCACTCCTTAAGCGCGGTCACGAGGACCGAAAGAGCGCCGGCGCCGTACCGTCGCCGCTGCGCCGAAGAACTGCCGCCGACGGCGGCGTGCGGCTTGTCGAGAACGAAGGCATCGGCACAGGAGAACGGTCAAGAGCGGCCCGGCGCACCAGGGGCGTAGCGCTGGTCGGCAGGAGTCATCGGCGAATCGGTCCCGCCTCGTAAATGCGGCATCAGGGCGCATGAAGGCGTTTGCGAGGCGGGTGTGCCCCGTGGAAGCGCTTCGACGCGTGTTCACGCAACGCCGGCCGGCCGCCGCGCTTCGGCTCGGCCCGCTAAAATTGGCCAAGGCCTCCACATCATCGACGGGACCGCTCCGCTGCCCGCGCCGTCAGGCCAGACAGTCGCGAGAGCAGCCGCAACGGCTAGCGGTTCAGGGCTTTGCTCTGATGTTCCCACCGCGCCGTGTCCGGCGCGACCTGCCGAAACTGCCACTGGGGCGGAAGGCCCGGGCTGTGGCAGCTTCTGGCCTTGGCATCGGCCCGTAGTCTGGGGGCGGGCTGCCGCCGCTGCTCGCCAGGGCTCTTGCAGCCGGTGCGGAACTGTGGCGGCAGCGCCTCTTCGGCCCTTTCGCTGCTATCTGGAGGATGCCTCAGAAGGATGGCAGCGGGACGCCTCCATAAGGGGTGCGGCTCTCGAACGGCTCGCGAAGTCGGATCGGCATAGTTTTTCCAAGTTGGTCCGGCGCCGCGGATCCGCCTTCGGTTCGGCCGGCTTAGCTTGGCCGAGGCCTCCTCGTTATCGACGAGACCGTCCGGTGCCCACTCCGTCAGGCCAGGCGCCGCGCGAGCAGCCGCAACGGCTAGCGGTTCAGGGCTTTGCTCTGACGTTCCTACCGGGCCGTGTCGCCGCGACCTGCCGAAACTGCCACTGGGGCGGAAGGGCCCGGGGCTGTGGCAGCTTTCGGCCTTCGCATCGTCCCGTTGTCTGGAGGCGGGCTGCCGCCGCTGCTCGCCAGGGACTTATGCAGCCGGTGCGGAGCTGTGGCGACAGCGCCTCTCCGGGCCGTTCGCTGCTATCTGGGGGGTGCCTCAGAAGGATGGCAGCGGAACGCCTCGATCAGCGAATGCAGCTCGATGGCTTGCAAGACTGGGTCGGCGTAACTTTCAGGCGGATCTGGCGCCGCGGATCCGCCTTCGGTTCGGCCGGCTTAGCTTGGCCGAGGCTTCCACATCATCGACGGGACCGCTCCGGTGCTCACTTCGTCACGCCAGGCGCGGCGCGAGCGGCCGCAACGGCCACCGGTTCAGTGTTCGCTCCGACTTCCCACCGCGCCGTGTCCGCTTCGACCGCCACTGGTACGGAAGGGACTAGGGCTGCGGCAGCTTCTGGCTTTGGCATTGTCCATTGTCGAGAGACGGGCTGCCGCCGCTGCCCGCCAAGGCCCTGCAGCCGGTGCGGAACTGTGGCGACAGCCTCTCCGGCCCGTTGGCTGCTATCTGCACGGTGCCGGTGCCGCTGTGCGCGTGGTCCTCAGGCCTTCGTCGGCGCAGGGGTGAGGCGGCGGACGTGCAGCCCCTTGGCGGCGAGGGCGTCCTGAAGCGATCCGGGGCCGACGAGGTGGCCGGTGCCGACTGCCATGAAGACACGGCCCGGTCGCTCCATGCGCCGCGTGACCCAGTCTGCCCAGGCGGCGTTGCGGTCGGCGAGCACGCGCTGTTGCACGGCGTCCGAGGTCTGGCGCAGGTCGTGGGCGATGATCGCGGCGAGCGTGTCGGTATCGCCGCGGCTCCACGCCTCGGCCGTGCGGCGCATGAGATCGGCGGCGGCATCCTGGCCGTCGAGGACGCGCGTCAGCATCGCGATCTGCTCGGCCTCCGGCAGCTGGTCGAACATCGCGATCTGGTCGCGCTGCGTTTCGAGGCCCTCGATCGGCTTGCCCGCACGCCGTGCGGACGCGGTGAGCACGGCCTCCACGCCCGCTTCCCGGCTGTACCCGGTCCGGCGGAGCGGCAGGATCGAGAGCGAAGTCGCGGCCAGCCACGGGTCCATGCGGTCGAACGCCCCTTCCGGATAGCCGGCTGCGCGCGTCGCGGCGGCCAGCTTCTCCGCATAGCCGGGGGGCAGGCGCTGCGGGAGCGGAGGCGCATCGGCCGGGGGTGCCACGCGGCGGAGTGCCGCCTGCACCTCTCCCTCGGGCGGGGCGACCAGTTCGAGCACCAGCGTGTCGCTTTCCTCGAACGCGCGGCGTACCGGCCCCTGGAACCAAGCGAGGTCCGGGCGCAGCTCGTGCACCGATCCGAACAAATAGACGATGGTGTCGGCATCCCGCACCGCCCACAGCGCCGGCTGCGGCGGCGGCCCTGCCGGGCGCGCGGCAGGGCCGGCGAAGAACAGGACAAAGGCGGCCAGGAGCAGGCGGACGAGCGGCATGCCGGTGTTCTTAGAGGCTGGCGGGTGCGAGCAGAAGCGGGCCGATGTGCCGACCGCAGCATTGTCGCCGACGCGGTGCGAATTTCGCGCGGTTTGTGCTTAATCGACCGAAGGCCCCGGGGTCGTCGGCCTCGGGCTGCGCCAATCCAGCTTTTCCGGAAGAGGAAGCTCATGCACGGATGGTGAAGTCGGGCGGGAAGCGAACCGCAGCTTTTGGGCGGCAACGACGCGTAGCGGACATCCATCCGTTGCGGAACATAGAAGGCTCGGCCAAGAGCCGGCTGCTATCAATCGGGAGCGCTAGCATTGACGGTTCGCCAAGCCACCATTGCCGATCTGGACACTCTCGTTCCGTTGTTTGATGCGTACCGCCAGTTTTACGGACAGCCTTCAAATCCCGCTGCTGCACGAACATTCTTGAAGGACCGATTGGAGCACCAGCAGTCCGTGATCCTGCTTGCACGCGAGGACGGGCGCGACGTCGGCTTTGCGCAGCTTTATCCGAGCTTCTCGTCTGTCAGATTATCTCGAACCTTCATCCTCAATGACCTGTTTGTCACACCCGACGCGCGTGCGTCTGGCTTTGGCAGGATCCTGCTCGATGCTGCCTGCACCTATGGCCGGCAGATTGGCGCGGCACGGTTGTCGCTCTCAACCGCGGCCGACAACGCGAACGCTCAATCCTTATATGAGCGCGCTGGCTGGACGCGGGATACCGAATTCTATGCTTACGACTTCGCGCTGACCTGACGGCGGTTCATGTCTATGCGCCAAGGGCGGAATCGGGTTCATCGTCGATGCTCAATCCGCACTTCGGACAGGGATCTATCACCCACGGGGAGAAGACCGCGCCGCGCTGGTTGATGAGTCGTGGTGACATGGTCGCCGCCTGATGGAGCCACCCGGGCGCGGTCAGCGGGAAACCGCTGGAACGGGGGTTTGCGCCTCGCAGCCCTCGTTCCCCAGCCCGGTAGCTGGGCGACGGTATCGCCACCTGCCGACGCTCCCGGAGAGGCTCGATGCTTGACCCCTTTCAGGCCATGGGTCAAAGCGCCGCGGTGTCCGAGCCACTCAGCTTCCAGCGCATGATCCTCACGCTCCATGACTATTGGAGCGATCGGGGCTGTCTCATCCTCCAGCCGTACGACATGGAGATGGGCGCCGGCACCTTCCACACCGCCACGACGCTGCGCGCGCTGGGGCCGGAGCCGTGGAACGCCGCGTTCGTCCAGCCGTGCCGCCGCCCGACCGACGGGCGCTATGGCGAGAACCCGAACCGGCTCCAGCATTATTACCAGTATCAGGTGATCCTGAAGCCGAGCCCGGCGGATTTGCAGGAGCTGTACCTGGGCTCGCTGGCCGCAATCGGCATCGACTTCACCCGCCACGACATCCGCTTCGTGGAGGACGATTGGGAGTCGCCGACGCTGGGCGCCTGGGGCCTGGGCTGGGAAGTCTGGTGCGACGGGATGGAAGTCACCCAGTTCACCTATTTCCAGCAGATGGGCGGGTTCGACTGCAAGCCGGTCGCGGGCGAGCTGACCTACGGCCTGGAGCGGCTGGCCATGTACATCCAGAACAAGGATTCGGTGTACGACCTGGCGTTCAACGACGCGGGCGTCACCTATGGCGACGTGTTCCACGAGAACGAGGTCCAGATGTCGACCTGGAACTTCGAGGTCGCCGACACCGACACGCTGTTCGACCAGTTCCGCAAGGCCGCGGCCGAGTGCGAGCGCTGCCTTGCCGCGGGCCTGCCGATCCCGGCCTATGAACAGGCGATCAAGGCCAGCCACACGTTCAACCTGCTGCAGGCGCGCGGCGTGATCTCGGTCGCGGAGCGCCAGGCCTATATCGGCCGTGTCCGGGACCTGGCGAAGGGTGCATGTGCCAAGTGGATCGAGAAGAAGACGCCCGAATGGCAGGCGCGCTTTCCGGGGTGGACGGCATGATGCATGACGGGAAGATCCTCTCCTGGAAGGAGAGGGGGACCAGCGCAGCTGGTGGAGAGGTACTTTCCACCCGCGATGCGGTCGCCTGCGGCCGATACCCCTCCACCATGCTTTGCATGGTCCCCCTCCCCTTGCAGGGGAGGAACTGAAATGTCTGACTTTCTTCTCGAACTCCGCTCGGAGGAAATCCCGGCGCGCATGCAGGAGCGGGCGCGCGAGGACCTGGCCAAGCTGTTCGCCGCCGAACTCGGCAGGGCAGGGCTGAAGGCGGCGGAAATCGTCACCTATGCGAGCCCGCGCCGGCTGGCGCTGATCGCGCGCGGGCTGCCGCTCGCGACCGAGGCGGTGCGCGAGGAAGTGAAGGGTCCGCGCGCCTCCGCGCCGCCGCAGGCGCTGGAGGGCTTCCTGCGCAAGACGGGCCTTGTCCGCGAGGACTTGGTGGAGCGCGACGGCGTGTTGTTCGCGGTGACCGACAAGCCCGGCCGCGCGACCGCCGAAGTGCTGGCCGAGGCGGTTCCGGCGGTCGTTCGCGCCTTTCCGTGGCCCAAGGCGATGCGCTGGGGCGCGCCCTCGGTATCGACCGAGAGCCCGCGCTGGGTGCGTCCGCTGCAGGGCATCGTCGCACTGCTCGACGACACGGTGGTGCCGTTCGAGGTATTCGGCGTCACCTCCGGCGCGGCGACGCTCGGCCATCGCTTCCACCATCCCGGTGCCATCACCATCGGATCGGCGCACGACTATGTCGAAAAGCTGCGCGCCTGCCACGTCATCGTCGACGGAGCGGAGCGCCGCGCGAGCATCGCGGTGGGCGCCAAGCTCGCCGCGCAGGGCGCGGGGCTGACCCTGGTCGAGGACGAGGGGCTGCTGTTCGAGAACGCCGGCCTCACCGAATTCCCGATGCCGCTGCTCGGCCGCTTCGACGCAAGCTACCTGTCGGTGCCGCCCGAGGTGATCCAGCTCACCGCGCGCGTGAACCAGAAGTATTTCGTCTGCCGCGACGCCGAGGGCAAGCTCGCGAGCGCGTTCGTCTGCACCGCCAACATCGATCCCGAGGATGGCGGCGACAAGATCGTCGAGGGCAACCGCAAGGTGCTGGCTGCACGGCTGTCGGACGCCAAGTTCTTTTATGAGACGGACCTGAAGACGCGGCTGGAGGACCTGTCCCCCAAGCTGGAAAAGATCGTCTTTCACGAAAAGCTCGGCACGGTCGCCGACAAGGTCGATCGGGTGGCGAAGCTCGCCCGCTGGCTGGTGCAGCAGGGCATCGTCGGTGCGAGCGAGGCGCCTGCAAAGGTCGAACTGCCGCTCGATCCGTCGTCTTCGCCGATCGACGCGCGCGACATCGCCGCGGGCACGGTGAGCGCGGATCGCGCGCGGCTGGCCGACTTGGCCGAACGCGCGGCGCGGCTCGCCAAGGCGGATCTCGTCACGGGCATGGTCGGCGAATTCCCGGAGCTGCAGGGCCTGATGGGCGGCTATTACGCCGCCGCGCAGGGCGAGCCGGCGGAAGTCGCCGAGGCGATCCGCGACCATTACAAGCCGGTCGGGCAGGGCGACGACGTGCCGACCGCGCCGGTGACGGTGGCAGTGGCGCTGGCGGACAAGCTCGACAGCATCACGCAATTCTTTGGCGTGGACCTGAAGCCAAGCGGCTCCAAGGATCCGTTCGCGCTGCGGCGCTCGGCGCTTGGCGTCATCGCCCTGCTGCTCGACAACGAGCTGCGGCTGCCTCTGTCGCAGGTCGCAGGCGAGGACGTGCTCGACTTCTTCGCCGATCGCCTCAAGGTGCAGCAGCGCGAGGCAGGCGTCCGCCACGACCTGATCGACGCGGTGTTTGCGCTGGGCGGTGAGGACGATCTCGTCCGGCTGCTGGCGCGGGTGCATGCGTTGCAGGGGTTCGTGACGACTGAGGACGGCACCAACCTGCTCGCCGGCTACAAGCGTGCGGCCAACATCCTGAAGAAGGAAGGCTACACCACCCCCGACCACCCGCGTACCCCAGCGGAGGCCGGGGCCCAGGCCCGCACTCTCCCGGATCACGCCGCGCGTGCGTCCCTGGACCCCGGCCTTCGCCGGGGTGCGGAAGAAGAAGGGACGGCGGAAGCCCCTGCGGCCGCGCTGGGCCAGCGCCGCAGCGTTGCCGCCAATGCGCCGGACGCGACCGACGCCTCGGTTCCGACCGGCAGCACCGGCACGCCCGGCAACCTGCGCCACCAGGACGAGGAGGCCAACCAGGCGGTCGACCGGCAGGGCACGACCGAGCACGACGGCACGGCGCACCCCTTTGCCGGCGGCCAGCCCGACGGCATTCCCCAGACCGGCGAGGAAGACCCGCTGGTCGAGGTGGAGCAGGGCGAATTCACCGGCTCCGTCGCGGCGTTTGCGCGCAGCGAGCGTGCGCAGTCGCTCTCCTACGAGCCCGAGCCGGCCGAGGACGCGCTGATGGCGGCCCTCGACGTCGCCGAGCCGCGCGCGGCCAAGGCGATCGCCGACGAGGATTTCGAGGGCGCGATGGCAGCGCTCGCGTCGCTGCGTGCGCCGATCGATGCCTTCTTCGACAAGGTGACCGTCAACGACGCCGATCCCGCCAAGCGCACGGCACGGCTCGCGTTGCTGGCGCGGGTTCGGGCGGCGGTGCATCGCGTGGCCGATTTCTCCCGAATCGAAGGATAGCGGACAGCCCGATGCGCTGATGCTATCCTTCGCCCGAAGGTCTGGTTTGTGATCCTCCTCCCCAGGGAACGCACTCCAACCCACGCAAGGAACCACGATGACGCAGTATGTGTACCGTTTTGGCGGCGGAGTTTCGGACGGGGGCTCCGGCGACAAGACGCTGCTCGGCGGCAAGGGCGCCAACCTCGCGGAAATGGCGTCGATCGGCCTGCCGGTGCCGCCGGGGTTCACCATCTCCACTCAGATGTGCACGCGCTATTATGAGGAGGGGCAGAGCTTCCCCGATTCCCTGCGCCAGGAAGTGGCCGAGGGGATCGCGCACATCGAGGGCGTGACCGGCAAGCGCTTCGGCGACGCCGCCGATCCGCTGCTGGTGTCGGTGCGCTCGGGCGCGCGCGTGTCGATGCCGGGCATGATGGACACGGTGCTGAACCTGGGCCTCAACGACCAGACGGTCGAGGGGCTGGCGACGGCGTCGGGCGACGCGCGCTTCGCGTGGGACAGCTATCGCCGCTTCATCCAGATGTATTCGGACGTCGTCCTGGAGCTCGATCACGGCCGCTTCGAGGAAGCGCTGGAGATCGCCAAGGAGGACAATGGCTACAACCTCGACACCGAGCTGACGGCCGAGGACTGGCAGAAGCTGGTCGCCGAATACAAGGCGCTGGTCGAGGAACTGTGGGGCAAGCCGTTCCCGCAGGACGTGCACGACCAGCTGTGGGGCGCGATCGGCGCGGTGTTCGGATCGTGGCAGGCGGAGCGCGCCAAGGTCTATCGCCGGCTGAACAACATCCCGGGTGACTGGGGCACCGCCGTCAACGTGCAGGCGATGGTGTTCGGCAACATGGGCGACACCTCGGCCACCGGGGTCGCCTTCACGCGCAACCCGGCGACCGGCGAAAACGCCTATTACGGCGAGTTCCTGATCAACGCGCAGGGCGAGGACGTGGTCGCAGGCATCCGCACGCCGCAGTATCTCACCAAGGCGGCACGCGAAGGCGCGGGCGCCAAGCCGCTGTCGATGGAAGAGGCGATGCCGGACGCCTATGGCGAGCTGGCGGCGGTGTTCGACCGGCTGGAGCGGCATTACCGCGACATGCAGGACATCGAGTTCACGGTGCAGCAGGGCAAGCTCTGGATGCTCCAGACGCGCTCGGGCAAGCGCACCGCCAAGGCCGCGCTCAAGATCGCGGTCGACATGGCCGAAGAGGCGCTGATCACCCGCGAGGAAGCCGTCGCGCGCGTCGATCCGGCGGCACTCGACCAGCTGCTCCACCCGACGCTCGATCCGGATGCGCCGCGCGACGTGCTGACCAAGGGCCTGCCGGCATCGCCGGGCGCCGCATCGGGCGTGGCCGTGTTCGACAGCGACACCGCCGAGCGCCGTTCCGCCACGGGCGAGCCGGTGATCCTGGTGCGCGTCGAGACCAGCCCCGAGGACATCCACGGCATGCATGCGGCCAAGGGCATCCTGACGGCGCGCGGCGGCATGACCAGCCACGCGGCGGTGGTCGCCCGTGGCATGGGCCGCCCGTGCGTGTCGGGTGCCGGGTCGCTTGCCATCGACAGCCGTGCGCGCGTGATGCGGATCGGCACGCGGGAGATCCGTGAGGGCGACACGCTCACCATCGACGGCTCGACCGGCGAGGTGATGGCGGGTTCGGTGCCGACCGTGCAGCCCGAGCTTGCCGGCGACTTCGGCACGCTGATGGAATGGGCCGACTGCGTCCGCCGCCTGAAGGTGCGTGCCAATGCCGAGACGCCGCTCGACTGCCGCACCGCGCGCGACTTCGGCGCCGAGGGCATCGGCCTTTGCCGCACCGAGCACATGTTCTTCGAGGGCAGCCGCATCACGGCCGTGCGCCAGATGATCCTGGCGGAGGACGAGAAGGGTCGCCGCGCGGCACTCGACAAGCTGCTGCCGGAGCAGCGCCGCGACTTCATCGAGATCTTTGAGGTGATGGCGGGGCTGCCCTGCACCATCCGCCTGCTCGATCCCCCGTTGCACGAGTTCCTGCCGCACCAGGAGGCGGAGTTCGCCGAAGTGGCATCGGCCGCGGGCGTGGGCGTCGAGCAGCTCAAGCGCCGGGCTGCAGAACTCCACGAGTTCAATCCGATGCTCGGCCATCGCGGCTGCCGGCTGGGCGTGACCTACCCTGAAATCTACGAGATGCAGGCGCGCGCCATCTTTGAGGCGGCGTGCGAGGTTGCGGAGAAATCGGGCGAGGCGCCGATCCCGGAGGTGATGATCCCGCTGGTCGGCACGCGCAAGGAACTGGAGCTGATGAAGGCGGTGGTCGACAAGGCGGCTGAGGCCGTGTTTGCCGAGAAGGGCCGCACAATCGAGTATCTGGTCGGTACCATGATCGAGCTGCCGCGCGCCGCGCTCAAGGCGGGCGAGATCGCCGAGGTGGGCGAGTTCTTCTCCTTCGGTACCAACGACCTGACGCAGACGACGCTGGGCGTCAGCCGCGACGATGCCGCGCGCTTCCTGGGCGTCTATGTCGACAAGGGCATCTATGCGCGCGATCCGTTCGTGAGCCTGGACGTGGAAGGCGTGGGCGAGCTGATCGAGATCGCGGCGGAGCGCGGGCGCAAGACGCGGCCCGACATCAAGCTCGGCATCTGCGGCGAGCATGGCGGCGATCCGGCCTCGATCGCCTTCTGCGAAAAGGCCGGGCTCGATTACGTCTCGGCGTCGCCGTACCGCGTGCCGATCGCGCGGCTGGCGGCGGCACAAGCCGCGCTGAAGGCCCAGGCATGAGCATGCGCCGCCCGGGCGAGGGGCAGAAGCTGACGCGGGATGGGTTCGACCGGATCGGGCCCTTCCACCCCTATGTCGTCTGGGCGGCGATCCTGCTGTTCGACCTGCTGGTGGTGCTGGCGATCCTGGCGGCACTCACCATGGCCGGCGACCGGATCGAGGACCAGCTCTGGCCCGGCGGCACGGAGTGGGTGACGATCTAGGACGGCACCCGGTCGCCTTCTTCAACTGTACCCCGGCGTAGGCGGGGGCCCAGCTTCGATGGGATCGGGTTGAATCGCCAACGCCTGCTTTCCCAACTGGGCCCCGGCCTTCGCCGGGGTACCGTTGTGTGTAGAGGCGAGATTACCGCCCCCATCGCTGCCAAGCGATTGTCGGGAGGACGTTCTTACCCCCAGCGGCGGACGTGTTCGTCGTCGCGGCCCTCGCGGATCATCGCTGCCTGCTCGCGCCAGCCTTCGCGGGCGATGGTGCCGGGGGCGAGGCGGAGCTGGACTTCGAGGGTCTGCTCGTCCTCGGCGGTCATCGTCTCGATGCCCTTGAAGGTCTTGATGCCGCGGTCGTTGAGCTCGCGTTCACGGACTTCGTCGATGCCGCGGATGCGCGACAGATTGTCGCGACCCCAGCCGAACCAGCCGCCCAGACCCTCGTGATGGCGATGCGAGTCATGCGTGTGCGACGTCGCCGCAGCGGCCGCAGTGGTGGCCGCGACCGGAACCGCGGTGCCGGCAACGGTGCCGGTGGTGCCCACGGGTGCGGCACGCAGCGCACGATCGCGCTCGGCCTCCAGCTCGCGGATGCGGGTATCGCGCGCCTTCAGCTCGGCCACCGTCTCATCCCGGTAGCGGCGGTGCTCGATCTCCTCGGCATGGTGCCGCTCGCGCCACTTGCGGCCTCCCGAACTGGAGGCGAGGCCGAACAGCCAGCCTGCGACCAGACAGAGCACGAGGACGAGATATTGAGTCGGCGTGTGGAACAGCATGGCGGCCTCCGGATCGATTCGGAGCGTCAACGACGCGGGCGAGCCCTGCGTTCCTTGGGGATGCCTACTGCGGGCTCAACGCGTCGGAGATCGAGCAGGCGGCGGGACCCAGGATCACCACGAACAGCGTCGGCAGGATGAACAGGATCAGCGGCACCGTCATGATCGCCGGCAGCCGCGCGGCCTTCTCCTCGGCACGCATCATGCGCTCGTTGCGAAACTCGGCGGACAGCACGCGCAGGGCCGAGGCGAGGGGCGTGCCGTATTTCTCCGTCTGGATCATGGTGGTGGCGACGCTGCGGATCGCATCCAGGTCGATGCGCTGGGTCAGGTTCTCGAATGCCTGGCGCCGCTCGGTCAGGAAGCCGAGCTCGATCGCGGTGAGCGAGAACTCCTCGCCGAGCTCGGGATAGGCGCGTCCGAGCTCACGCGCGACCCGGCCGAAGGCGGCATCGACGGTCAGGCCCGCCTCTGCGCAGATCACCAGCAGGTCGAGCGCGTCGGGAAGGCCCTTGCGGATGGCGTCCGAGCGCTTGGTGATGCGGTTCTTGAGGTAGATGTCGGGGGCCTTGTAGCTCGCGACCAGCGCGACCGCGACGACCAGATAGGATTTGAGCGGCCCCCAGGTGGCGAAGGTGTCGGTGCCATACACGACGAACGCCACGGGGCCGCCGATGAGGATCGGCAGGACCAGCCGCCCGAAGATCACCGCCACCGCCCATTCGCGCGAACGGATGCCGGCCTGGAGCAGCTTGGTCTGGGCGGCCTTGAGCTGTTCGTCCTGCAGCACCTTCAGGGACGACAGGGTGGCGCGCATCCAGTCGGTCGTCTCGTTCTTCTTGACGAGTTGTGCCCGGCGCCGGGACACCGGCGCGACGATGCCGGCCTTGAGCTGCTCGCGCCGCTCGTGGAGCGCCTTGACGCGCTTGGACATGGGATCGCGTACGGACAAGGCGGCATAGATCGCGATCAGCACGGCGAACGCGGCGACGCCGGCGAGCAGCGTCGCCACCATCAATACGTCCACGCCCATGATAGTCGGACCTTCGGGGTTGCTCAGCATCGCGTCAGATCTCGAAACTGACCATCTTGGCCATGATGAAGCCGCCGATCGCCATCCAGATGAAGCCGCCGACACCGATGACCATCAGCCGCTGGTCCACGAAGAACTTGGCGAGATAGTCGCTGTTGACGAACCAGATGAGGCCGAACACCACGAAGGGCAGCGAGCCGACGATATAGGCGGATGCCTTGGATTCGGACGACATCGCCTTGATCTTGAGCTTCATCTGCGATCGCTTGCGCAGCACGTCGGCAAGGTTGCTCAGCGTTTCCGACAGGTTGCCGCCGGTCTCGCGCTGGATGGCGATGGTGATCAGGAAGAACTGGAACTCCGGGGTGCCGATGCGATCGGCCGTTTCCTGAAGCGCCGCGTCCAGGGTGCGGCCGATGCGCATGCGGTCCGATACGGCGCGGAACTCCTCGCCCACAGGACCGGGCACTTCCTGGCCGACGACGCCCATGGTCTCGGTAATCGGCAGGCCCGAGCGCAGGCCGCGGACCAGCAGCTCGATCGCGTCGGGGAACTTGGCGGTGAACTTGTTGATCCGGCGATTGATCGCCATGCCGACCACCTTGTGTGGAATGCCTGCCCCCAGAAACAGGCCCACGAACAGACTGAGCAGCAACGGCATGCCCCGGCTCCACAGCAGGATCGTCGCCGCGATGGCAATGCCGAGCGTCGCCATGCCGTACTGGCCGACGGTCCAGCTCTTGCCCGTCATCGACAGCCGCTTCTGGAGCTGGGCAGGGTTGGGCAGCAGACGCCCCGCGGCCACGTCCATGCGCGTGGCGCGCGCAGTCGTGATCCGGCGGATCTGTGCTTCCATGCTCGTGCCGGAGGCTGCCGCCTGGTGCCGCTCGCGGACCGCGGCAAGCCGGCGCGCGCGGGCCTTTCCCGCGGACGGGCCCATGAAGGCGAACGCCAGCAGCAGCAGAACCAGCGCCGATCCCAGGATCATCAGCAGGAACGGCATCGGGTTCATGCCCGCCGTCCCCTGATCTGCCTCGTGCCCCGCATCCGGCCGCGCCTATCGCTTCGCCGGCTTCGCAGCGAAGCGTGAACGGAACTGCCCCAGGCGGCCGAGCAGCGACGGTGCCCCCGCGCCCGGTGCGGCCGGGCGACCCGCGCCGCCCTCGCCGAGTGCGTCCGCGACCGCCACGACCTGCGCTGCCAGATCGACCAGCGGCGCGATCGTCTTGGACCCCTTGCCCACGTCTGCCATCGGCTTGCCGAGCTTCGCGGCCTGGGCTGCGAGCTTCTGGTCGAACGGCAGCTGATAATCGACCGGGCGCTCGATCGAATTCTCGAAGTCCTTGCGGCTGATCTCCAGCTGCTGCGCCGGGTGCACCCGGTTCGCGACCACGAAGACCGTTGCCTCCGGCGCGTTGCTCTTGAGCCAGGAGAGGATGCGGATCGCGTCGCGCGCGGCGGCGAGCGTATATTCGGTCACCACCACGACCACCGGCATCTCCTGCGCCAGTTGCGGATGGTTGACCAGGATCGAGCGCGGCAGATCGACCACCGTGCATTCATAGGCGCTGCGCATCTCCTCACGCAGGCGGCGGAAGACGCTGCCGTCGGTCAGCACGGGGCTGCTGATCGGCGCTTCGGCAGAGAGGACGGCCAGCCGGTCCGAGGCGCGCACCATCGCGCGCTCGATGAACAGCCCGTCGATGCGGCTTGGATTGTCGATCGCATCGGTGAGGCCGCGCCCGGGCTCCAGATCGAGCGCGAGCGCATCGGTGCCGAAGTGCACGTCGAGGTCGAGGAGGGCGGTGCTGCGCCCGGCGCGCTCGCTCACCAGCCAGGCGATCGAGGTCGCGATCGTCGAGGCGCCCGCCCCGCCGCGCGTGCCGATCACCGCGACGGCACAATGGGGGCGCTGCACCGCGGCTGCGGCCGCCTCGCTCGCCTTGGGGGCGGCCAGCGTCGCCTGCGCCTGGGTAAAGGCGTCGCGCACCGCGTCCGGATTGAGCGGCTTCAGCAGATAGTCCTGGATGCCGCTGGCGATCAGGTCCCGGTAGAGCCGGACGTCGTTGACCTGGCCGGTCGCGATTACCGCCGTACCCGGCTCGCACACCTCCGCCAGCGCGTTGATGTCGTTGATCGGATCGCTGGATTCCGAAAGGTCGACGAACAGCACGGTCGGGCTGGAGGCGACGGAGAGCGCCTGCACGGCACTGCGCAAATTGCCGCGCTGCACCCTGTCGGCCGACCAGCCGAAGGAATGGACGATCGGGCGCAGCGTGTCGGCAGAGGCTTCGTCGGTGACGAAGCCGGCGAAGGGATCGCGATTGGCGGGACGGCTGGCCATCAGTTGCCCGCCGATCCGGTGGTGCCGGCGCCAATGCTGCCGCCAAGGCCTCCGCCGGCGCCGCCGGTCGTGTTGCCGCCGCCGGTGCCCTGGTTGCTCGAGCCGCCTGCGCCGCTGGGTGCGGCACCGCGATAGGCCTGGATCGCACGCGTGGCGTTGACCGGATCCGTGATGCCGGTGCCCGACTGGCCGTGGATCAGATCCTCGGGTTGCGCGACCATGGCAGCGAGATTGGAGTTCACGGCGCACCCGTGATTGGGACTGGTGTGCGAATCGAGGGTGAAGGCATTTGCGGGATCGGCCCGCGGGCAGGTCGGCACGCTGGCGGACGCGCGGGTCAGGACGACGCGCACCGTGCCTGCCGGAACCCCGCCTGGCGCTGGCGAGGCGGTGTCGGCAAGCAGCAGGCCGTAGCGTGCGGCCTCGGCCGCCACCTGCGCGCGGGCACCGGTGGCGCCGGCGGGATCCTCGACGGCGATCCGATCGCCATAGCCGGGCTTCAGCGCGGCCATCCAGCCGGCCAGCCGCCCAGCCTCTCCCTCGCTCAGGCCATAAGGAGTGGTCGCCAGTTCGACCGCATAGTCGCTGCGCGTGACGACCGGCTGGTTTACGGATTCCAGGCCGCGGTGGGCGTTGGGATCGCAGGCGGCGAGGAGGAGGGCGGGGGCGCAGAGCGCCAGGGCCGCGAGACGCGAGTACATGTTCTTCTCCATCGGCGGCGTCATTGGTTGCTGAAGCCCGGCGCGGCGGGCCGCTTCTTGCGCTTGCCCGAGCGCTCCTCGGCGAGCACCGGCAGGCCGGGACCGGCCGGCAGCGGCGCGCCGACTACCGGCGCGCCGACCACGGGCGAGGGCGCCATGGTGGGCACCGGCCGCGGCCCGCCGGAGGTCGAGCTGGTGGCATTGCCGAGCAGCACGCGATCCGCGTCGTCGGGCGCGCGATAGGCATCGGTGGGTAGCACGATGCGGTCCGCGTCGATCGGCTTCACCAGATAGGGCGTGATCACGATCACCAGCTCCGTCTCGTTGCGCTGGAACGCGTTGGAACGGAACAGCGACCCGATGATCGGCAGGTTGGCGAGGAACGGCGCCTGGTTCACCGAATTGTCGTGGGTGTTCGACAGCAGCCCGGCGATCATGAAGCTCTGGCCGGAGCCGAGTTCCACCGTCGTCTCCGCACGGCGCGTGGTGAGCGCGGGGATCGTGATGTCGTTGAGCTCCACCGAACCGGTGCTGGTGATCTGCGACACCTCCGGGCGGACGCGCAGGGAGATGCGGCCATCCGTGAGGACCGTCGGCGTATAGGCGAGGCTGACGCCATATTGCTTGTATTCGACCGAGATGCTCCCGAGCCCACCCTGGCTGATCGGGATGGGGATCTCGCCGCCTGCCAGGAAGGTGCCCGTCTCGCCCGAGACCGCGGTCAGGTTGGGGTTGGCGAGCGTCGTCACCTGGCCATTGCGTTCCCCCAGGTCGAGCGAGGCGAGCAGATCGAGCCCCAGCAGCCGACCGGCAGCGCCGATCGTGGTCCCGATCTCGGGAACGCCGGGAGCGGTGAAGCCGGTCCCTCCGGAGGGCAGGGTCTCGATGGTGCCCTGGCGACCCTGGCCGATGTTGAACAGGAACCCGCCCGTGCTGTCGCGCGAGGTCAGGTTGACGCCGATGTTCTTGACGTAGCTGCGGCTGACCTCGGCGATGCGGACCTGCAAGTTCACCTGCAACGGCGTGGCCGTCTTCAACCGGCTGAGCACGCGCGTGTTCTCGCCTACGAATGCCTGCGCGAGGGACTGCGCCTCTGCCACGTCCTCGGGAGAGCGGACGGTGCCGGTCAGCAGCACCATGTTGTTCATGGGCGTGGCGACGATCTGCGCCTCGGGCATGGCGAGCGCGAGCATCTCACCGAGCGTCGTGATGTTGTTCCCCACGCGGACGGTCGCCGCATAGACGGTCGCCCCGCTGCGGGAGACGGCGTGGACGGTGGTCTCGCCCGGGGACTTGCCGAACACATAGAGCTGCCGGGCCGAGCGGACCTGCACGTCGGCGATGCGATCGTCGGCGACGAACACGTCCGTCATGCCCGCAGGCAGGTTGATCAGCTGGCCCCGGCCGGAGTTCATCTGAACCACCGGCGGCGAGGGTGCGGCCGTCTGTGCGGCGAGCGGGGCGGGCGCGCCCATTCCGGTCGCCAGGGCGGCGATCAGTGCGAGCGGCGTGCCCAGCAGCCTTGCCTGGATACGCATGTCAGTTCCTCCCCCCGACCGGGACAACGGAAACCGCGCTGCCACGCGCGATGCGGACGCTCGGCCCGGTGACGGCCATGGCGCTGCCGGCGGCACCCGGCATGGTCGGGAAGACCGCCGGTGGCGCCCGGTCCGTGTTCTGGGGCTTGCCGGGCACCGAGCTGCGCTGGAAGCGCGAGACGTCCGCGCCGGTCGACACGGTGCTGCCACCCTCGACCGGACGCGCGGCGAGGCGCGCGAGGGCGGCCCGTTCCGCGTTGGGATCGTCGCTGTCGGGAAGACCGGCGTCTTCGCCGCTTGCGATCGCTTCCTCGAGTTCGGTGCCGCTGTCGGCCAGCGAGCGGAGCGAAAGGGAGATCTGGCCCACCGCCTGGGCCACGGAGATCTTCTCGGCGATGCGCGGGGTCGCCTCCAGCGTCACGGTCGAGAAGGTGTTGACGACCGTGTTCCCCTTTTCATCGACCTGCTTGTCGGTCCGTTGGTCGGTGGCGAGCACGCGCAGGTTGCGCAGCATCGTCTCCGACGCCTTCAACGGCGGGCCGTCGCCGCCACCCTCGATGTTCTGGGTCAGGATCAGGTCGACGCGGTCGCCCGGGAAGACGAAGCCTCCGACCGCTCCCTGCGCGGAGACCGGCACCGTCACCGCCCGCATGCCCGGGCCAAGCGCCGCCGCCAGGAAGCCGCGGTCGCCCGGCTTCACCAGCGCGCCCTGCGTAATCGGCTGGCCGGCGGGAATCGGATAGCGGACCACCGTTCCGACCAGCTTCGTCGCGTCGGGCGACCCTTCGGTGTAATAGGCGTCGGTGACGAGGTCCTGCGGCCACGGCTGAAAGGCGAGCGCGCCGGCATCGATGATCGTGCCCACCGGGAGCGCGCGCTTGGCGACCAGCACCTTGGGGCCTGCGACCACCGTCGGTTCGCCCGCTGCGGTGGCGGTCGGGGTCGATGCGCCCTGCATCAGGCTGCGCGCCATGAAGGCCGTGATGGCCGCCACGAACAAGGCGCCTACCAGCAGCAGGACTTTACGAGAATCCATGACGTCGAGACCTTTCCGTCCCTGGGCAGCGATGTTGCGGCATTAGGCAGTCACCGGAACTGGTTAAGAATGGGTTCGCGGATCACGAGGAGCGCCGCCATCGCGATCGCAACCCCATAGGGTATCTCAGGAAGTTGTTTCTTTTTTCTCAACAGCTTGTCGGCGACCATCAGCAGGGTGAGGGCGCCACCCAGAAGCGACATCAGCACCAGCATCCACAGCAGCGGCTGCGGCGGCAGCCATAGCGCCAGCGCGCCGATCAGCTTCACGTCGCCGCCACCCATCTGCCCGAGCCAGAAAGCCCCGACGAACAGGCCGAAGACCGCCACCGCCACCGCCAGCTGGATCGCGACGCCCGGCCACAGGCTGAGCCCGCTCGCCATCCACCACCCTGGTGCGAGCAGCGCGATCAGCGCGTTCTTCCAGTTCGCGATCTCGCGCGTGCGGACGTCCTCGATGCCTGCGGACAGCAGAAGGACCACCAGCGCGAGCAGCAGAAACGAGGCAAGGGACAGCGGCATCGTCCAAGGGCCTAGACGCAGCCGCTTACGAAACCGTAACCGGGGGCATGGCTGCCCACGCCCTGTATCGCCGCGCGATTCCCGCCGCGGCGCGGATTACCCGATGGCATGCACCCGACGGGTGGGTGCATCGCCGGTTCGACTGGCCGGCGGCAGAGGGTGCCCGCCAGCGCGGCGCCATGCTGTTCCAGGTCGGGCGCGGCGACATATTCGAGAAATATCTGGAGAGCTTCGCCCACTGGCGTGCGTGCGGTTGGTCGATCACGAGCTTCGACTGGCGCGGGCAGGCGGGCTCCGGCCGGCTGACCGACGATCCCCACTGCGGCCACATCGATTCGTTCGACACCTATGTCGACGACCTCGCGGCCTTTGCCGCCGCCTGGCGGAAGGAGCGGGCGGGGCCGCACGTGATGGTCGGCCATTCGATGGGCGGGCACCTGGTGCTGCGCGCGCTGGCAGAGGGCCGGGTGACGGCGGATGCCGCAGTGCTGGTCGCGCCGATGCTGGGATTGAAGGCACCGTTCGGCCCGCGTTTCGGTGAGCGCGCGGCGCGGCTGCTGGCCGGGCTCGGCCGCAGCAGCCGCCGGGCGTGGCGTGCCAACGAGCGACCCTTCACCCGCGCCGCGCGCCAGACGCTGCTCACCTCCGACCGGGCGCGCTATGAGGACGAGCTTTGGTGGATGGAGGCGAACCCCGCCCACCGCACCGGGCCGCCGAGTTGGGCCTGGGTGCTGGAGGCGTTCCGGTCGACCCGCACGTTGAACGCGAGCCCTGCGCTCGCCACGCTGGACGTACCGGTCCAGCTGCTGGTGGCGGAGGGGGATGCGCTGGTCGATCCCAAGGCGGCGCTGGCGGTGGCGGCGCGGCTCAAGCGGGGAACCCTGGTCCGGTTCGGACCGGAGGCCCGCCACGAACTGCTGCGCGAGAGCGATGCGATCCGCGATCGCGCGATCGGCGAGATCGACCGCTTCCTGGCCGAAGTTCTGGTACCGGCGTGACTCGCCGGATCGCCATCGTGGGCGCAGGCATGGCCGGCGCCAGCCTTGCCGCGAGCATCGCCGGTAGCGACTCGGTCGTGCTGCTGGAGGCGGAGGCGCATCCGGGCTTCCACGCCACGGGCCGCTCGGCGGCCTTCTGGTCGGAGACCTATGGCGGCCCGGGGGTGCAGCCGCTCACCAGCGCGTCGGGGCCGTTCCTCCACCAGCCCCCGCCGGAGTTCGGCGGCGAGCCGTTCCTGGCCGAGCGGGGCGAACTGATGATCGCGCCCGCAACAGAGCCGGCGGCACTGGACGCGTTCGAAGCGCGGTTCGCCGGATCGGGAATCGCGATGTTGCGCGAGGACGCGGCGGGGCGGGTGCCGGGCCTGAGAGGCGAATGGCAGGGCCTGTGGATGCCGAGCTGCGCGGACATCGACGTAGCGCGATTGCACGGGGCGTTTCTGGCCCGCGCGCGCCGGCTTGGCGCCACCCTGCGCTGCGACGCGATGCTGGTGGAGGCGCGGCGCGAGGCGGGAAGCTGGCGGCTTCGGCTGGGCGACGGCGGGATGGTGGAGGCCGACGTGCTCGTCGACGCGGCCGGCGCCTGGGCGGACCGGGTGGCGGCGCTCGCGGGTGCGCGGCCGGTCGGCATCCAGCCCTATCGCCGCACCATGGTGCAGCTGCGCGTCGATCCGCCCGCGCCGCAGTCGCTGCCGGTGGTGATGGACGCGGCGGGTGGTTTCTACTTCAAGCCCGAGCCTGGCGGGCGGGTGTGGCTGACGCCGCATGACGAGACGCCGGCCGAGCCGGGCGACGTTGCGGCGGAGGAGATCGACGTGGCGCTCGCGATCGATCGCATGCAGCGCGTCGTCGACTGGCGGGTCGAGGCGGTCGAGCGGCGCTGGGCCGGCTTGCGCAGCTTCGCGCCGGATCGGCTGCCGGTCTATGGCTGGGACCCGCGGGTCGAGGGATTGTTCTGGTGCGCCGGGCAGGGGGGCTTCGGCATCCAGACCGCGCCCGCGGGCGCCGCCCTGTGCGCGGCGCTGATGGGACGGGGGACCGTGCCGTCGGGCGTGGACGCCGCTCTCTACCGCCCGGAACGCTTCGGCTGACGCCTCAGGCCGCGGCGCTCCGGCTGCCCACCGCCATCGCCGCGTCACTCGCGAGCTTGTCGGCGCGCTCGTTCTCCGGATGGCCGGCGTGGCCCTTCACCCAGACCCACTTGATCTGGTGCGGCTTGGCGGCGGCGAGCAGCGCCTGCCAGAGTTCGGCGTTCTTCACGGGCTTGCGATCGGCGGTCTTCCAGCCGTTCTTCTGCCAGCCGTGGATCCACTTGGTGAGCCCGTCCATCACGTAGCGGCTGTCGGTCGACAGCGTCACCTGGCACGGCCGCTTGAGGGCGTTCAACCCCTCGATCGCGGCCATCAGTTCCATGCGGTTGTTGGTGGTATGCGCCTCGCCGCCCGACATCTCACGCTCGTGCTCGCCGGAGCGGATCACCACGCCCCAGCCGCCGCGGCCGGGATTGCCCTTGCACGCGCCGTCGGTGAAGATTTCGACGGGGGTCAGTTCGGTCATGCAAACGCGTTCCTGTTGTTCTCGTACCAATCGAGCCGCCGCAGATAGGCGAGCGGGTCCTTGCGCGTCACCAGCGCATCGGCGGGGGTGTTGATCCAGTCCCATGCGCGCGTCAGCAGGAAGCGGATGCACGCCCCCTCCGCCAGCACGGGCAGCGCCGCACGTTCCTCGGCCGAGAGGCCGAAGCCGGCGTCATAGCCTTCCAGCAAGGCGCGTCCGACGGCGGGGTCGAGCGGCGTGCCGGTGCCATCGAAGCTCCACGCGGAGTGCATCACGGCCAGGTCGTAGGCGCGCACGTCGGTGCAGGCGAAGTAGAAGTCGATGAGGCCGGTGACTTCGTCGCCCAGCATCAGCACATTGTCGGGGAACAGGTCGGCGTGGATGGCGCCGACCGGCAGCTGGCGCGGCCAGGCGGCGAGGATGCGGTCGAGTGCGCTGTCCACCCGATCCCGCAGGCCGGCCTGGATGCTGTCGAGCCCGGACGCGCATTGCTCGAACAGCTGCGGCCAGGCCTCGACACCCATGGAGTTGGGGCGGACCGGTGCGAACTCGGTGAGCGCCGCGTGCATTCTGGCCATCGCCGCACCCCCGGCGCGGGCCTGCGCCGGCGTTGGCTGGCTGAGCGATACGCCGGACAGGAACTCGATCAGGCAGGCGGGGCGGCCTTCCAGCGTCTGGATCACCGTGCCGGTGCGGTCGGGCAGCGCCCGCGGCACCGGATTGCCGGCTTCGGCCAGCCGGTCGATCATCGCGAAGAAAAAGGGCAGGTCGCCCGCATCCACGCGCTTCTCGTAGAGCGTCAGGATGAAGCGGCCGCGGGTGGTGTCGACCAGATAGTTGGAGTTCTCGACCCCTTCGGCGATCCCCTTGGCCGAGACAAGCGCGCCCACGTCATAGCGGGCGAGGAAGGCGCCGAGCGCCTCCGCCGAAACCTGCGTATAGACGGCCACCGGTCAGGCGGCGGCGGCTTCGAGGCCGCGGGGCAGCTTGAAGGTAAGGGTCTCGCGGGTCATCTCGACCTCGCGCTCGTGGATCTCGAAGCGCTCGGCGAGGCGGTCGACCACCTCGCGCACCAGCATCTCCGGAGCAGACGCCCCGGCGGTGAGGCCGAGCGAGCCGACACCCTCCAGCCAGGCGAAGTCGATCTCGCTGCCGCGCTGGATCAGATGGGCGGGCGTGCCCTCGCGCTCGGCGACCTCGACCAGCCGCAGCGAGTTGGAGGAGTTGGGGGCGCCGATCACCAGCACCAGGTCCACGGACGACGCGATCGCCTTCACCGCGGCCTGGCGGTTGGAGGTCGCGTAGCAGATGTCGTCCGCCTTGGGCGCGACGATCGCGGGGAAGCGGCGCTGCAGCGTCGCCATGATGTCGGCAGTGTCGTCGACCGACAGCGTGGTCTGGGTGAGGAAGGCGAGGTTGTTCGGGTCGATCGGCATCACCGCCTCGGCATCCGCCACCGTCTCGATCAGCGTCATCTGGCCCTGCGGCACCTGGCCGAAGGTGCCGATCACTTCCGGGTGGCCGGCGTGGCCCACGAACAGGATGTGGTGGCCGGTGGTCACCAGCCGCTCGGCCTGGCGGTGTACCTTCGAGACCAGCGGGCAGGTGGCGTCGAGATATTCGAGGCCGCGATCTTCCGCCTCGGCCGGCACCGACTTGGGCACGCCATGGGCGGAGAACACCACCGGCACGCCGGCGGGCACCTCGTCCAGTTCCTCGACGAATACCGCGCCCTTGGCGCGCAGGCTGTCGACCACGAACTTGTTGTGGACGATTTCGTGCCGGACGTAGACGGGCGCGCCGTGCTTCTCGATCGCGAGCTCGACGATGCGGATCGCGCGGTCGACCCCGGCGCAGAAACCGCGGGGCGCCGCGATCAGCAGCTCGAGGACGGGCTTGGCAGCGGGCGGCGTGGCGGGATCGGTCATCACCCCCGCGCATCTACGCGATTGCTTGCGCGCTTGAAAGGCGCTTCCTATGCTGGCGGCGGTCCGGGTCGGCGCTGCATGCGACGGCCCGTTCGTCGTGAAAGGTGTACTCCCCTGTGATCGTCCGAACGCTCGCTGTTTCCGCTGTCGCGCTCCTCGCCCTCGCGGGGTGCAGCCGTAAAGGCGAGATCGACGTGACCCGTGGCGTCGGCATCACCACGGTCCGCTCCGCCTGTCCGGCGGCGGGCGTGCCCGCCGGCACCGGCGACATCACCCTGTTCGATCCGGCCGGCACCCAGCTGGCGAGCGCGATCGACGTGACTGCGACGATCACCAACGTGCGCGCCACCTGCAACGAGACGGGCGAGGACATCGTCTCCACCGTCACCTTCGACATTCAGGCGCGCCGCACCCGCACCGACGGCGCTCGACAGGTCGACCTGCCGTACTTCCTGACGGTGGTGCGCGGCGGATCGCAGGTGGTGGCCAAGCGCATCAACCATGCCGTGCTCGACTTCGCCCCCGGCGAGGCGCGCGCCCAGGCGACCGGCAGCGCGACCGCGGTCGTGCAGCGTTCGGCGGCGACGCTCCCGGACGAGATCCGCCAGCAGATCACCCGCCCGCGCAAGGCCGGCGCAGAGGATGCTGCGGTCGACCCGCTGTCGACTCCGGAAGTGCGCCAGGCCGTGCTCAACGCCTCGTTCGAGGCGCTGGTCGGCTTCCAGCTGACCCAGGACCAGCTGCGCTACAACGCCACGCGCTGATCGGACGCCGGTCTAATCGACGCTCACCGCGCGAGGCCGATTGACTCGGCCCCGCGGTCGAGCCAGAGCGGGCGCGTCGATGGCCGGGAACGGCCATGGGCACGCGCGGGAGAGCGCCGCCGGCCTTGGAGGCCGCATGCGGCCGCCGAAGGAGCAACCGCCCCGGAATCTCTCAGGCTAAAGGGACCGCGCGCGCCAACGACACTCTGGAAAGCGCGCCGTTATTTCGGCGCCACCGAAGGGGTAAGCGCGGAACTCTCGCGCGAAAGCTCTCAGGTTCCGTGACAGAGGGGGCGGCGGGGATGCGGGGAGGCCTGTGTCTGCGTCGTGCCAGACCTGCCGGAGACTGCGCGAATGAGCGACCCGATTTCCTCTTCCGATGCGGACGGCTTCGAGCCGATCGCGCCCTCGCTGCTGCCGCTCGACGCCTGGCATCGCGCCAAGGGCGGTCGCATGGTGCCCTTCGCCGGCTATGAGATGCCGGTGCAGTATGAAGGCATCATGGCCGAGCACCTGTGGACCCGTAGCCACGCCGGCCTGTTCGACGTCAGCCACATGGGCCAGCTGCTGTTCACGGGCGAGGGCGTTGCCCAGGCCCTCGAGGCGCTGCTGCCGGGCGACCTCCAGGTGCTGGCACCCAACCGCATGCGCTATTCGCTGCTGCTCGCCGACAATGGCGGCATCCTCGACGACCTGATGGTGACCCGCCTGCCGGAAACGCATCCGTTCGGCGAGGCGGGTGAGCCGGCGCCTGCGGGCGAGGCCTTCTACATGGTCGTGAACGGCGCCACCAAATACGACGACCTCGGCCATCTGCGTGAGGCGCTGCCCGACTCGATCACCATCAACCATCTGGAAGAGCGCGCGCTGCTCGCGCTCCAAGGGCCTGAGGCGGTCGCCACGCTCGCGCGGCTGGTGCCGGGCGTCGACGCGCTGCGCTTCATGACGGCGGGTGCGTTCGAGTGGGCCGGCCACGCGCTGTGGATCAGCCGGTCGGGCTACACCGGCGAGGACGGCTGCGAGATCTCGCTGCCGGCCGAGGCTGCCGAGGCCTTTGCCGACGCGCTCACTGCCCAGGCGGAGGTGAAGCCGATTGGTCTCGGCGCGCGTGATTCGCTGCGCCTCGAAGCGGGCTTGCCGCTCTACGGCCACGACCTGGACGAGGAGACCACGCCGGTCGCCGCCGACCTTGGCTTTGCGCTGTCGAAGCGCCGCCGTGAGGAGGGGGGCTTCCCCGGTGCCGAGCGCATCCTGGCCGAGCGTGCCGAGGGTTCGGCGACCAAGCGCGTCGGCCTGCGCGTCGACGGGCGCCAGCCGGTGCGCGAGGGCGCGACCGTCGTCGACCAGGCCGGCAAGACCATCGGCCGCGTGACCTCGGGCGGCTTTGCCCCCAGCGTCGGCGCGCCGATCGCCATGGCCTATGTGCCCGCCGCGCTCGCGGTGCCCGGCACCGAGATCACCCTGTCCCAGCGCGGCAAGGCCCATACCGCCGAGGTCGTGCCGATGCCGTTCATTTCCCACCGTTACGTCCGCTAAGGAGCGCCGTCGATGAGCCGTTATTTCACCGAAGAACATGAGTGGGTCGAAGTCGACGGCGACGTCGCGACCGTCGGCATCACCGAATATGCCCAGAGCCAGCTGGGCGACATCGTGTTCGTCGAAGTTCCCGAGGAAGGCCGCGAGCTGACCAAGGGCGACGAGGCCGCGGTGGTCGAATCGGTCAAGGCCGCTTCCGACGTCTACACGCCGGCATCGGGCACCGTGGTCGAGGGCAATGCCGAGCTCGAGGCGAGCCCGGCCCTCGTCAACGAGGATCCGGAAGGCGACGGCTGGTTCTTCCGCCTGACCCTGTCCGACCCGTCCGAGCTCGAAGGGCTGATGGACGCGGACAAGTACGCGGCGTTCGTCGCCAAGCTCTGAACCCCAAGTCCGCCAGCTTTAGGCTGGCATCTCGGGCGGCGGGCGTGGCTCTTGTGGAGTGAGCCCGCCGCATGAGAAACCGGCGGTCGCCGGACCTTTGCAAGAGGCGCAACAGGCGTCCAGACACTCCCGTATCCCTGCGCAGGCAGGGATCCAGGGCCAAGCAGAGCAACGGCTCGCGGCGCTTGAAACCCTGGGCTCCTGCCTTCGCAGGAGCACGAGACAGCGCTTTGCAAAGGTCTTGGCCAGCCGGGCTCCCGTCCCGAAGGATTGCCATGCGCTACCTGCCCCTGACCCAGCCTGACCGTGAGGCGATGCTCGCCGCGGTGGGCGCGTCCTCCGTCGACGCGCTGTTTGCCGATGTGCCGGAGGCCGCGCGCCTCGACGGCCCCGTGCCCGGCCTGCCCAACCACGCCAGCGAACTCGCCGTCGAGCGCCACCTGTCGGCGCTTGCCGCCAAGAACCTCGCCGCCGGCACGGCGCCGTTCTTTCTCGGCTGCGGCGCCTATCGCCACCATGTGCCGGCGAGCGTCGACCATCTGATCCAGCGCGGCGAGTATCTCACCGCCTACACGCCCTATCAGCCGGAAATCGCGCAGGGCACGCTGCAGATGCTGTTCGAGTTCCAGACGCAGGTCGCGCAGCTGTTCGGCTGCGACGTGGCGAACGCGTCGATGTACGACGGCTCCACCGCCTGCTGGGAAGCGATCACTATGGCGCGCCGGGTCACCCGCCGCGGCAAGGCGATCCTCTCGTCGGGGCTCCACCCGCACTATGTCTCGGTCGCCAACACCATGGCGAAGTTCACCGGCGACCTGCTGGAGACCTCCGCGCCGACGCTGACCGCCGACACCGATGCCGAGGCGCTGATCGCCGCGATCGACGGGGATACGTCGTGCGTGGTCGTCCAGTATCCGGACATCCTCGGCCGCATCCCGGACCTGCGCCCGATCGCCGAGGCGGCACACGCCAACAAGGCGCTGCTGATCGCCGTCGTCACCGAGCCGGTGGCGCTGGGCGCGATCGCCTCGCCGGGCGAGCTGGGCGCCGACATCGTCGTCGGCGAAGGCCAGTCGCTGGGCGTCGGCCTGCAGTTCGGCGGGCCGTACGTCGGCCTGTTCGCCTGCTCCGACAAGCTGGTCCGCCAGATGCCGGGCCGCCTGTGCGGCGAGACCGTGGATGCCGAGGGCAAGCGCGGCTTCGTGCTGACGCTGTCGACCCGCGAGCAGCACATTCGCCGCGAAAAGGCGACGTCGAACATCTGCACCAACTCGGGGCTGTGCGCGCTCGCCTTCTCGATCCACATGACGCTCTTGGGCGAGAAGGGCCTGCGCCAGCTGGCCGCGAGCAACCACGCCCGCGCTGTGGCGGCCGCCGACCGGCTGGCGAAGGTGCCGGGCATCGAGCTGGTCAACACCAGCTTCTTCAACGAGTTCACGCTCAAGCTGTCGAAGGAAGCACGGCCGGTCGTCCGGACGTTGGCCGACAGGGGGGTGCTCGCGGGCGTCTCGCTCGGCCGGCTCTATCCGGGCGAGGCGGAGCTTGCGAACGGCCTGGTGGTGGCGGTGACCGAGACGGTGACCGCAGAAGATATCGAGACGCTCGCAACCGAGCTCGAAGAGGTGCTGGCATGACGATCAACCAGAGCGGCTGGCGCCCCGAGATGGGCGGCGGCGACGAGGCCACCCAGGCGACCTTCACCGGCAACCGCGCGCTGATGCTCGAAGAGCCGCTGCTGTTCGAGATCGGCTCGGCCGACGTGACCGGCGTCGACTTCGACGAAGCGCCCGAGGCGCCGTCGCGGCTCGGCGGCATGGAGCGGAAGGACCCGATCGGCCTGCCCGGCCTGTCGGAGCCGGAAGCGGTGCGTCACTACACGCGCCTCAGCCGTCAAAACTATGCGATCGACCTGGGCCTGTTCCCGCTCGGCTCATGCACGATGAAGCACAACCCGCGCCTCAACGAACGCATGGCGCGCCTGCCGGGCTTTGCCGACGTGCACCCGCTGCAGCCGGTCGACACGGTGCAGGGCGCGCTGGAGGTGATCCACCAGCTCGCGCACTGGCTGGTGACGCTGACGGGCATGGACTCGGTTGCGATGAGCCCCAAGGCGGGCGCGCATGGCGAGCTGTGCGGCATTCTCGCGATCCGCGCGGCGCTGGAAGCCAAGGGCGAGGGCCACCGCAAGGTGATCCTGGTGCCCGAGAGCGCGCACGGCACCAACCCCGCGACCGCGGCCTTTGCCGGCTTCAAGGTCGAGGACATCCCCGCGACCGCCGAGGGCCGCGTCGACCTGGAGGCGCTGAAGGCGCGGCTGGGGCCCGACGTCGCGGGCGTGATGATCACCAACCCGAACACCTGCGGCCTGTTCGAGCGCGACATGCGCGCGATCAGCGATGCGGTGCATGACGCGGGCGGCTATGTCTATTGCGACGGCGCCAACTTCAACGCGATCGTCGGGCGCGTGCGTCCGGGCGACCTCGGCGTCGATGCGATGCACATCAACCTGCACAAGACCTTCTCGACGCCGCACGGCGGCGGCGGGCCGGGTTCGGGGCCGGTGGTGTTCTCGGCGGCGCTCACGCCGTTCGCACCGCTGCCCTTCGTCGAGAAGCAGGGCGACCGCTTCGCGCTGATCGAGGAAGAGACCGCGGGCGAGCACCACGCCGGCAGCTTCGGCCGCATGGTCGCCTTCCACGGTCAGATGGGCATGTTCACCCGTGCGCTCAGCTACATCCTCAGCCACGGCGCCGATGGCCTCTACCAGGTGTCGGGCGATGCGGTGCTCAACGCCAACTATGTCCTGCGCCAGCTGGAAGACGTGCTCGACGCGCCGTTCGGCGGCAGCGGCCCGTGCATGCACGAGGCGCTGTTCTCGGACGCAGGCCTGGCAGAGGGCTTCACCACGCTGGACGTGGCCAAGGGGCTCATCGACGAGGGCTATCACCCGATGACGATGTACTTCCCGCTGGTCGTCCACGGCGCGATGCTGATCGAGCCGACTGAAACCGAGTCGAAGGCCGCGCTCGACCAGTTCATCGGCGCGCTGCGGTCGGTGGCGGAACGCGCCAAGGCCGGCGACCAGGCACTGAAGGGCGCACCGCACTTCGCGCCGCGCCGTCGCCTGGACGAGACCCAGGCGGCCCGCAAGCCGGTGCTGCGCTGGAAGGCGCCGCAGCCGGCGGCGCAAGCGGCCGAGTAACCGCACAGCCTCCTCCCGGGCCCGCGTCCGGGAGGAGAGGCTGCCGATACTTGCGCGTGGGCGTCGCTCGTGGAGACGACGCCGGAACCGTCCAAGTATCGCCCACGTTGTTCCGAATAGTTCACGCTCCGTTCAACCGCGTTCTGCGACCGATGCGGACATTCCTATTCGGGAGAATTCCCATGTTTCTGAAGCGCATCCGTACTCTCGCGCTGATCGCGGCAGCGGGCCTGGGCGTCAGCGCCTGCACCTATGGCGACGGCGGCTATGGCTATAGCGGCGTATCCGTCGGCTATGGCTCCGCCGGTTACTATGATCCCTATTATGACGGCTATGGCGCCGGCTACTACGGCAGCGGCTTCGGCTCGCCCTATTGGGGCTGGCAGGGCAATTACTATTATCCGGGCACCGGCTACTACGTTTACGACCGCTATCGCCGCCCGCACCGCTGGACCGACAGCCAGCGCCGCTATTGGGAGCAGCGCCGGCACAACTGGCGCGGCGATGGCCGTCCGGGCAACAACTGGAACGACTTCCGCCCCGGCGACGGTCGTCCGGGCGTGCGTCCCGGCCGTCCGGGTGACGGACGCCCCGGTCGTCCCGGCTATGGCCGTCCGGACGACGGCCGCCCGGGTGTTCGCCCGGGGCAAGGCGGCGAGTACCGTCCCGGCGTCCGTCCTGGTCGGCCTGGTTCCTGGGTCCCCAGTTCGCGTCCGGGCCAGGGCGGCGCGGGTGCCCAGCGCCCGGATCGCCCCGGCGGCAGCGACGCGCGGCCGGGCGGCCGTCCGAGCCCGAGCTGGGGAGATCGCGGCGGCCGGTCGAGCCCGCGTTGGGGTGGCCAGAGCGGCCGCTCCAGCCCGCGCTGGGGCGGGCAGGGTGGCCGTTCGGGCGGCCCGCGCTCCAGCGGCCGGGGCGGATCGCGTCCGAACTGACCCTGGGGGGCGGCGGGCTCCGGGCTGAACCCGGGGCCCGCGCCGCCCGAGCGCGTTACTGCGCCTTGAGGGCGCCGCGGAACGGCGCGTCCGTGCCGTCGACCCCTTGGGCGGGCGGCAGGCCGATCAGGTCGCGCAGCAGCGGGTAGACGTCGACGTTATCGAAGTCCGGCAGCGTGCGCCCGCTCGCAAAGGCGGGGCCGTTGGCGATGAACAGCGCCGTCATGTCCGGCGCCATGTTGTCGAAGCCATGGCTGCCGCCGGCCTGCGGCTGTGTCGGCGTGGTCGGCAGCACCTGCCAGCCGTCCTCCGCCAGGCACAGGATCGCCGGCACGCGCGGGTTGCGGCCATAGTGGAAGCGGGCCGGGATATCCCCCTTGCGCCAGCACTCCATGTGCGCATGCGGCTTCAACAGCGCCTTTTCGACCGCCGCTTCCTTGCCCGGCGTCGGCGTCAGCGCGGCGTAAGGGCCTGCCTCCACGACGTGGTAGAGCGACGGGTCGGCGAGCTTGTCGAGGGCCACGACCCGCTCGCTGGTGGTGGCGGCCATGCCGTGATCGGCGACGATCACCAGGTTTGCAGGCTGGCCCATCGCGGCGAGACCATCGACGAGCGCACCGACGGCTGCGTCCACATCGGCAGCGGCCTCGTTCACTTCGCGTGAGTCCGGGCCGAACTGATGGCCGGCACTGTCCACCGCCTCGAAATAGAGGGTGAGCAGGCGCGGGCGGATGTCGGCCGGGCGGCGTAGCCAGTCGAGCACGCCGTTGACGCGCTGAGTCGGGCTGATCGCCTGGTTGTACTGCTGCCAGTCGGACGGGCGGGTGCCGCCCTGCGTCTTGTGCGGCCATTCGGCGGCACGGGTGGCGCCGATCGGAACGTTCGAGCCGGGCCAGAACTGGGTGGCCGTACGGATGCCGGCCTTCTCGGCCGCTACCCAGATCGGCTCGGCGCCGTTCCACCAGCTCGGATCGTCCGTCGCCATGGTGAAGACGTTCTTGGGATCCGCGGGATCCTCCATGCGATTGGCGACGATGCCGTGCCGGTCGGGCCGCACGCCGGTCACCAGCGTCCAGTGATTGGGGAAGGTCTTGGACGGGAAGGAGGGGTGCATCGGCCCGGTCACGCCGGTTGCGGCGAGGCGGGAGAGCACCGGCGTGACGCCGCGCTGCAGATAATCGGGGCGGAAGCCGTCGATCGAGACGAGGATGGTGACGGGCGCTCTTGCCTCAGTCGCGGGAGCCGCCGGGGCAGTGCCGGCGACCCTGTCCGGAGCAGGTAGGGTCTGGGTGCAGGCGGCGAGCGAAGCGACGGCCAGGAACGCGGCGGAGAGGGGCTTGAGCATGGCCCGCCCTTCGCGCGCGTCCGCGGCAGGAATATGACAGTTGGCCCCTTGGCCGGCCTTTCGACCGGCAAAGGATCAGACGTTGAAGCGGAACAGCATCACGTCGCCGTCGTGGACGACATATTCCTTGCCCTCCTGGCGCAGCTTGCCCGCCTCCCGCGCGCCGGCTTCGCCGTTGCAGGCGACATAGTCGTCATAGGCGATGGTCTCGGCGCGGATGAAGCCGCGCTCGAAGTCGGTGTGGATCTCGCCCGCGGCCTGCGGCGCCTTGGCACCGGCTTCCACTGTCCAGGCGCGCGCTTCCTTGGGGCCGACCGTGAAGAAGGTCAGCAGGTTGAGCAGCTTGTAGCCGGCGCGGATCACGCGGGCGAGGCCGGTCTCGGTCAGGCCCAGGTCGCTCAGGAACTCCTGGCGGTCGGCAGGCTCCATGGTCGCGATCTCGGCCTCGATCGCGGCGGAGACGACGACGGCCTGTGCGCCCTCGGCCGCAGCCTTCTCGAACACCTTGGCGGAGAGCGCATTGCCCTCGGCCGCGTCTTCCTCGTTCACGTTGCAGACGTAGAGCACCGGCTTGGCGGTAAGCAGCTGCGCCTGGGCGAACACGCGCGCTTCCTCGTCGTCCTTGGGCTGGGTCAGCCGCGCCGGCTTGCCCTCACGCAGCAGCTCCAGTGCCTGGCCGAGCACGGAGGCGCCGATCTTGGCCTCCTTGTCGCCCTGCTGGCCCTTCTTGACGAGGTTGGGGACGCGCTTTTCCAGGCTCTCCAGGTCGGAGAGCATCAGCTCGGTCTCGACCGTCTCGGCGTCGGCGATCGGATCGACCTTGTTGTCGACGTGCTGGATGTCGTCGTTCTCGAAGCAGCGCAGGACGTGGACGATCGCGTCCACCTCACGAATGTTGCCCAGGAACTGGTTGCCCAGGCCCTCGCCCTTGGACGCGCCGCGCACGAGCCCCGCGATGTCCACGAAGCCGAGCTGGGTCTCGATGATCTTCTGCGAGCCGGCGATGGCGGCCAGCTTCTCCAGCCGCTCGTCGGGGACGGCGACGTTCCCGACGTTGGGCTCGATGGTGCAGAACGGATAGTTCGCCGCCTGCGCCGCTGCCGTCTGGGTCAGCGCGTTGAAAAGAGTGGACTTGCCGACGTTCGGAAGCCCGACGATGCCGCAGCGGAAACCCATGTCCGGTTCTTCGATCCCGATGGTGAAGGTGAAGCCCGCCGCATAGGCGTTTCGGGCTCCCTTTACCAGACGGGTGCTGCGGCACCGCCGCGAAGGCTATGCTTTCTTGGTCGTCTTCTTGCGCTTGGCCTTGGCCTTGGCCTTCGGCGCCTCGCTGTCGCGGGAAAGCAGCAGCACGGCACCGATCGCGAGCGCGCCGAGGCCGACGCCGGCAAGCGTCGCCAGCGTCACGCTGCGCGTCCGCTCGCGATCCGCGTCATCCTGCGCGCGGCGGGCGGCGGCGCGCGCCGCCGTCTCTGCAATTGCGGGCGATGGCGGGGGCGGTGCCTGGCGAGGGTAGGGGGCCTGGTTCGCGTCAGGAACGGGCGGGGTATGGCTCATGGGCGATCTTCCGGTCTGCTGGGGATGGGCGAGGGCGGCTTATTGATAGCCGCCTTCTTCCTCGCGCTCCTCGGCGGCCTCGGCCTGGGCTTCTTCCAGTTCGTCTTCGTTCTGGTTCTCGGTGGACTGGTCGTTGGGGTTCGGATCCTGGATCATCGGGACGGTCCTTTCTGGCTGGGTCTCCCCTTCAACCGTCCAGCCCGCCCCGGCGTTCCCCCTTACCAGCGGTAGTTGAAGCTCACGCTGATCCGTTCGCCCTTGCCGGCGTGGGGCATGACCTCGTGCCGAAGCCAGCTTTCCCACAAGAGGATGGTGCCGGGTTCCGGGTTCACCTCCACGAAGGTGGCGAGGCTTTCGGGCGCGTCCGGCCGGCGTGGCGGGGCCGCCATGAACCGTGCGAGGCGCGGGTCCTCCAGCTTGAGGCCGCCGGCACCCTCGGGCACGGCGACATAGACGGTGCCGGAGACGACGCTGTGCGGATGGATGTGGCCGGAGTGGCCGCCGCTGGGCTTCAGCAGGTTGACCCACAGGCTGTCGAGCTTCAGCCGGCGCCCGCCCAGGTCCATCGCGCAGGCTTCCGCAAAGCGCGCGACGTGCCGGTCGAGCAGGCGCTTCAGGTCGGCGAACACCGGGTCGCGGATCGGCAGGTCGTCGAGCGAGGCATAGCTGGTGTAGCCGCGGTAGCGATGCTCGCGCGACCAGCGCTTGCCGGCAAGGTCGTCCTCGGCCAGCGCGCGGACGCTTTCCTCGAGTTCCGCGATCAGCTCGGGCTGGCCGATCTGCTCCTGGTAGAGCGGGGTGGTGAAGAGGTGGCGGACGGGCATGGGGGCTCCTTAGTCCCGCTGCAGCCGCAGCGCGACCTCGTTCATGAAGCGGACGTCGTCGCCGCGCGCCAGCCACTCGGCTTCCGCCGCGACCGCGCCCAGCATGTCGGACAGGTCGTCGATCTCGGCCTTGGCATAATTGCCGAGCACATAGCCGGTCACCCGGTCCTTGTGCCCCGGATGACCGATGCCGAGCCGGACGCGGCGATAGTCGTTGCCGATGTGCTGATCGGTGGAGCGCAGGCCGTTGTGGCCGGCAGCGCCGCCGCCGGTCTTCACCTTCACCTTGAAGGGGACCAAGTCGAGCTCGTCGTGGAACAGCGTCACGTCGGCCGGCGTCAGCTTGTAGAAGCGCATCGCCTCGCCGACCGAGCGGCCGCTCTCGTTCATGTAGGTGCCGGGCTTCAGGAGCAGCAGCTTCTCGCTGCCGATGCGTCCTTCCTGCACCCAGCCCTGGAACGCCTTTTTCGGCGGGGAGAAACCGTGCACCTCGCCGATCGCATCGACGGCCATGAAGCCGACGTTGTGGCGCTGCATCGCATGTTGCGGGCCCGGATTGCCCAGGCCGACCCAGAGCTGCATGGCTGTCCCCGTGCTTGGGTGTTCCAAAAGAACATCGCCCCCGCAACAGGTTGCGGAGGCGATGCTGTCTTTACCGATGTCGGAAAAGGGAAGGGCTCAGGCGCCCGCACCCTCGACTTCGGTCTGCGTGTCGCCTTCGCTCGACTTGAGCGCGGACGGCGCCACGATCGTCGCGATGGTGAAGTCGCGGTCTTCGATCGCCGGCTGCGCGCCCTGGGGCAGCGTCACCGCAGAGATGTGGATCGAGTCACCGACTTCGGCGCCCTTGAGCGAAACCTCGACCTGGTCGGGGATGTTCGCTGCGTCGACCACCAGCTCCAGCTCGTGACGGACGACGTTCAGAACGCCGCCGCGCTTGATGCCGGGAGCCTCTTCCTCGTCGGTGAACACGACGGGCACCTGGACGGTGACGGTCGAGTGCTCGCCGATGCGCAGGAAGTCCACGTGCACCGGCAGGTCGGTGACGGGATCGAAAGCCACGTCCTTGGGCAGCGTGCGGATCGAGGAACCGCCGGCGTCGATCATCACGACCGAGTTCATGAAGTGGCCGGTCATCAGCAGGCGCATCAGTTCGCGACCGTTGACGTGGATCGGGGTCGGTTCTTCGTTGTTGCCGTAGATCACGGCGGGCACGCGGCCTTCACGACGAAGCGAACGGGAGGCTCCCTTGCCAACCCGATCGCGCGTCTCGGCCGACAGCGTAAGCTGGTCGCTCATCACAGTCTCCGTATTGCGCTTGGTTCCATGTTCGCCGACCGGGCCTCCAGGGATGACCCCGGCACGACAAGGGCGCGCGCTTACGCGAACGCGCGCCGGAACGCAAGCGAACCGCCGCCCAGAGTGGCCGCCGCTACTTCTTGAGCACGTCCAGCGCTGCTGCCGTCAGCGCCTCGGTCGCGGTGCCGATCACGGCCTCCGCATCCGGTGCCCAGCCGGCGCTGTGGAGCGAGGGCAGCTCCGCGAGCCCGTCCTGCGCCTTCGCCCATTTGTCGGCGGGCACCCCGCCGACCCAGAAGATCATGCTCTGGATCGACTTGTCCGCCAGATAATAGCGGCTGAAGTCCTCCCCGCCCATCGTCGCTGGCACCTCCTTGACCCGCGCTTCGCCGAACCGGCCGGTGAACAGCGTGCGCAGCTCGCCCGACAAGGGCTCGGTGTTGAAGGTGGCGGGCGTGTAGGTCTGCTCGACCTGGACGGTCGGCATGCGATCGTCGGGGATGCCGGCGGCGATCGCCTCGCCGCGCGCGATCCGGGCGATGCCGTCGAGCAGCTGCTTGCGCGACTCGTCGGTGTAGCTGCGCACGGTCAGGAGCAGCTTCGCCTCGTCGGGGATGATGTTGTGCTTGGCGCCGGCATGGAAGCTGCCGACCGTCACCACGCCCGGCGTCTGCGGATCGAGCTCGCGCGAGACCAAGGTCTGGAGCGCGCCCACGATACGGGAGGCAAGCACGATCGGGTCCTTGGTGGTGTTGGGATAGGCGCCATGGCCGCCGACGCCGCGGACCACCACGTCGACCGAGTCGACGTTGGCGAAGGTGTAGCCCGAATGGACGCCGAGGACGCCTGCCTGCAGCCCGGCGCTGTCGTGGAAGGCGATGGCATGGGTGGGCTTGGGAAAGCGCGTGTAGAGGCCGTCCGCCAGCATCGCCTGCGCGCCGAGCCCCACTTCTTCCGCCGGCTGCGCGATCATCACCAGCGTGCCGGACCATTGGCCTTTCATCGCCGACAGGTTGCGCAGCGTGCCGACCCAGCTCGCCATGTGCGTGTCGTGGCCGCAGGCGTGCATCACCCCCGTCTCGACGCCATCGGCGGTGGTGGCGCGGACCTTGGAGGCGAAGGGGAGGCCCGTCGCCTCCGTCACTGGCAAGCCGTCCATGTCGGTCCGGATCAGCAGCGTGGGGCCGGGGCCGTTGCGCAGCACCGCGACGACGCCGGTGCCGCCGACCTTCTCGGTCACGGTGAAGCCCGCTTTGCGCGCCTCGGCCGCCATGCGTGCCGCGCTCTTCACCTCCTGCCGGCTGAGCTCGGGAGCGGCGTGCAACTCGCGGTAGAGCGCGGTCAGATGCGGAAGCGCTGCCATGGTCGCGTCGCGCACCGGTTCGGCAGCGGCGGGCGAGGCCGCGGCGGAGAGGGCGGTGGCGAGCAAAGTGGCGGCGAACATTGGACGCATGGCGAATTCCCCCTGAAGTCGGCGCCAGCGTGCGACGGCCTCCCGCCCTTGGCAAGCGTCGCTCAGCCGGCGGGAACCAGCTCGATCACGTCCAGGGTGGATTCGAAGCGCGGATAGGGAAGGGCGATGCGCCAGCGGCCCTCCGCCACGCGCTCGACCCGGCCGGCCATGTCGCGGGTGGTGTCGCGGCCATAGTCCAGGGGGGCGGTCTCGTCGCTGAGCATCAGCGTGCCCAGGAAGATGCCGCGCACCTCGCTGTCCGGCAGGATGAGCCCGACCGGACGCTGTGAGCCGGTGCGCTTGTAGAAGCTCAGCACATCCCCCTCCTGCTCGATGCGGCAGTCGAAGAAGGGATAGGCGACGTAGCCGGGGGTGGCGGCACGACCGGTGCCGAGCTTGAAGACGCGGCAGCGATAGTCGCCGGGTGGTGGCGGCGAGCCGGGCAGCGCCAGGTCGGGATCGAACAACTCGCCCTGCGCGGCGACCCCCTTCGGACTAACCACCCGGGCCGCCGCCAGTGCCGCCATCCAGGCGGTGCGCCAGTTGCGCAGCCGGTCGCGATCGGCTGCGGTCGCCATCGAGCGCCAGTCGGGCGTGGCGCTCGGCGTGGCGGCAACGTCGGAACGCTCGGCTCCGCCATGGGCACAGCCGCTCGCGAGCAGTGCCGCCGCCAACACCGTCCAACACCCGCCAATTCGCATCCGCACCATCCCCCCGATCCGATTTCGTTTTGTCGAACGACCAAGCTCGCCGCTTCGATCCGCAAGCGCAAGCGCAAGCGCCGTCAGGCGGCGGTCCAGCCGCCATCCATCGAGAGGTTGGCGCCGGTGATCGCCTTGGCCTCTTCCCGGCAGAGGTACAGCGCGAAGGCGGCGACCTGCTCGGAAGTCACGAATTCCTTGGTCGGCTGGGCGGCGAGCAGCACGTCGTTCATCACCTGCTCGCGGGTCATCCCACGCGATTTCATCGTGTCGGGGATCTGCTGCTCCACCAGCGGCGTCCAGACATAGCCGGGCGAGATGCAGTTGACGGTGATGCCATGGGTCGCCGTTTCCAGCGCGATCGTCTTGGTGAGGCCGGCGATGCCGTGCTTGGCCATGACATAGGCCGACTTGTTGGGGCTCGCGACCAGCGAATGGGCCGAGGCGGTGGAGATGATCCGGCCCCAGCCCTGCCGCTTCATGTGCGGCACCGCGGCGCGCATCATGTGCCAGGCAGACGATAGGTTGATGGCGATGATGGCGTCGAACTTCTCGATCGGGAATTCCTCGATCGGGGCGACATGCTGGATGCCGGCATTGTTGACGATGATGTCGACCGAGCCGAATTCCACCGCGGAGCCATCGACCATCGCCGCGATCTCGTCCGGCTTGGTCATGTCGGCGGCATTGTAGCGCGCCTCACCCCCGCTCAGCGCCGCCAAGCCAGCGCGCTCACGCTCGATCGCTTCCGCATCGCCGAAGCCGTTGATGACCAGCGTCGCGCCCTCGGCAGCCAGCGCCTTGGCGATCGCCAGGCCGATGCCGGAGGTGGAGCCGGTGACGATCGCAGTCTTGCCCTTCAGGAACATGGCGGAGTCCTTTTGCTGGATCAGCGCGGCGCCGGGGGGAGCGGCGGCGTGCGGGTGAGGTCGTAGGCGGCGGTCTTGCCGTTGAGGAGGTCGGCGGCGACCACCTGTGCGTTCGCCATGGTCTCGGCGACGGCGGCACGGCCGGCGGCCCAATGCTCGTGCATGGTGCGCGCCGAAAATTCGAAGTCGCGCGATCCGCCCTCCCAGGCGTTCGCGCGGTAGATCAGCTGGACGAGGCTCACCGGCAGCTCGGCCGCCATCGTCGCGAGTGTCTGCACGTCCGGATCCGCCGACATCTCGTCAGGGAGTTTGGCGAGGACCTTGCGGATCGCCTCCCGCTCCTGGCGCAGCTTCATGCGCTCGTCGCTGACCTGGCGGGTGCGGCTGGAGAAGCGGATCTCCTTTTCGCGCGCCAGCACGTCGGTGAGGGTGCGGGGGCGATCGGCGGCCGCGGCGAAGAGATCGACCTGGAACACCAGCATCGCCGCGTCCTGATGATCGAGCACATGAGTGAGCGGCGTGTTGGAGACGAGGCCGCCGTCCCAATACCATTGCCCGTCGATCTCCACCGGCGGCAGGCCCGGCGGCAACGCGCCCGACGCCATGATGTGGCGCGCGTCGATGCGGCGCTCGCGCGTGTCGAAATAGGCGAAGTTGCCGCTCTCCAGGTTCACGGCGCCGACCGAGAGGCGCACCGGACCGTCGTTGAGCAGGTCCCAGTCGACCAGTGCGTCGAGCGTCTCGCGCAAAGGCTCGGTGTCGTAGAAGCTCAGCGCCTCGCGCGTGCCGGGCAGGGCGAGGGCAGGGGGCCAGAGCCGCGGGCGGAAGAAGCCGGGGACGCCTTGGCCGAGCACAAAGGCGGCGGACCATTCGTGCACCGCCTCGCGCACGCGGTCGTCGGGATAGAGCGGAAACCGCGGCAGCGCGCTGCTCGCCTGATCCCAGAAGGCGCGAAGCCGCTCGATCCGGCGCTCGGGCGGATTGCCGGCGATGATGGCGGCGTTGACGGCACCGATGGAGATGCCCGCCACCCAGTCGATCTCGATGCCGGCGCCTTCCAGCGCCTCGACCACGCCGGCCTGATAGCTGCCGAGGGCGCCGCCGCCCTGCAGCACCAGGGCCACGCAGTCGGGCAGCGGAAGGACATCGCGGCTGCGGCGCGTGCGGCGCAGGCTGGGATCGGCATCGGCCATCGGGAGCGACCATGGACCGGAAGCGCCGCGGCTTCAACGGGATGCGCACATTCGGCGGCGGGGCGTGCAACGTCCCGGCTCGCCGCGCATTTTGGTTGCGGACCTTCAACGAACGGGGATGGCGCGATGCGTCTCGACGATCTCGATCCGACACGGAACGCACGCGACCTGGGAAGCGGCGGCGGCGGGGGCGGCGGCTTCGGCCTGCTCGGCCTGTTGCCGCTGTTGCTCGGCCGAGGGCGGATGGGCTGCGGCAGCTTCGCGATCCTGGCGGTCGTGGTCGTCGGCTATCTGTTGATGAGCGGCGGCGGCGGCATCCTGGGCGGCGGCGGTGGCCAAAGCGTGCAGCAGGGCCGGGTCGCCAGCAGCGGCAACGGGAACGTCGCCTGCGATACCGAGGCCGAGCTGTTCTCGTGCCGGGTGATGACCTCCACCGAGCAGACCTGGGCCCGGATCTTCCAGGAACAGGGCGCCACCTATCGCCCCGCCACGATCAACTTCTACCAGGGTGGCGCCCAGTCGGGCTGTGGCGCGGCCCAGTCCGCGATGGGGCCCTTCTACTGCCCGCCAGACCAGGGCGTGTACCTCGACACCAGCTTCTTCCAGGAGCTCAGCCAGCGCTTCGGCGCGGCGGGCGACTTCGCCCAGGCCTATGTCATCGCGCATGAGGTCGGCCACCATATCCAGAACCTGACCGGTACGGCCGAGAAGGTGACGGCGATCCAGCAGCGTTCGAGCCAGGCGGAGGGCAATGCCGCCTCGGTCCGGCTGGAACTGCAGGCGGACTGCTATGCGGGCGTCTGGGCTGCGCGCAACCGCGACCGCATCGAGCCGGGCGACGTCGAGGAAGGCATGCGCGCGGCGCAGGCGATCGGCGACGACACGCTCCAGCAGCAGTCGCAGGGCCGCGTCGTGCCGGAAAGCTTCACCCACGGGACCTCTGCCCAGCGGATGAAGTGGTTGCGCACCGGACTGGAATCGGGTGATCCGGCCAAATGCGATACTTTTTCCGAAGCGATCTGACCCGATGAGCGTGGCCTTTCGACGTGAGGACGACGACGAGCACAAGGAGCCGAAGTTCGAGCTGCCGCTGCCGCCCGGCGAGAACCTGGTGACCCGCCGCGGCCTGGCAAAGATCGAGGCGGAGGTCGCCCGACTGGAGGCGGCGGTCGCCGCCGAGGCCGACGACGAGAAGCGCGCCACGCTGAAGCGCGACCTGCGCTACTGGCGCGCGCGCTTTTCCACGGCGAACATCGCGCCGCCGCCGCCCGAGGGCGAGGTCGCGTTCGGCTCTTGCGTGACCTTTCGCCTGAACGGCCAGACCCGCACCGTGTCGCTGGTCGGCAGTGACGAGGCGGGCCCCGCGGCTGGGCTGATCCCGTTCACCGCGCCGCTTGCGGTGGCGATGACGGGCGCGGAAGTGGGCGACCTGGTCGATTTCGGCGGGCGCCCGGCGGCCATCGAGGTGCTCGATACCCGTCCGATCGTGGAGCAGGCAGGCTGAGCGCGCCGCTTCGCGTCCTGGTCGATGCCGATGCCTGCCCGGTCAAGGACGAGGTGTATCGCGTCGCCGAGCGCCACGGCGCGCAGGTCACGATCGTCAGCAACGCCTGGCTGCGGGTGCCCCCGGGCGTCGAGCGGGTGGTGGTCGACAGCGGCTTCGACGCGGCCGACGACTGGATCGCCGAGCATGCCGACGCGCGATCCGTGGTGGTCACCGCCGACATCCTGCTCGCGGACCGGGCGCTGAAGGCGGGAGCGAGCGTGGTCGCACCCAGCGGCAAGCCGTTCACCACCGCCTCGATCGGCAGCGCCATCGCGGTGCGCGCGATCATGGCGGACCTGCGTGCCGGGGGCGAGCAGATCGGCGGACCACCGCCCTTTTCCAAGGCGGATCGATCGCGCTTCCTGCAGGCGCTCGACACGCTGCTGGTGCGGCTGGCGCGGACGGGGTAGCGCAGGGCTTCCCAAGGAGAACCATCATGGCCGAACGTTTCGAGCGCCATCGCCAGCCCTGGCGCCCCGACGAGATCCAGAAGCTGCACACGCTCGCCAAGAAGGGCATGGCCCTGAAGGCGATCGCCAAGGCGCTCACCCGCAGCGAGGAATCGGTGAAGCAGCGCGCCAAGGAAGACGGGCTGCCGATCGCCAAGCTGCACTGATCGCGCGGGCGGGAGACCCGCGCCGTCGCCTGCGTTGTGCCTGCGTCCCGAACAGGAGATGCAGAAGATGAAGGCGATGACAGTAGCCGCCCCGGGCGGCCTGGACCGGCTGCGGCTGGAGGAGCGGCCCGAGCCGGGCGATCCCGGCCCCGGCGAGATCCGCGTTGCGCTGCACGGAAGCTCGCTCAACTATCACGATTATGGCGTTGTGACCGGCGGCATGCCCACCGAGGACGGGCGGGTGCCGATGGCCGACGGCGGCGGAACGGTGGAGGCGGTCGGCGAGGGCGTCAGCGAATTCGCCGTCGGTGACTCGGTGGTGTCCTGCTTCTTCCCGGATTGGCTCGCCGGGCCCGCCAGGATCGGCGACTTCAGCCGGACGCCCGGCGACGGCATCGACGGCTTTGCGCAGGAGCGGGTGGTGTTGCCCGCCACCGCCTTTACGCGCGCGCCCAAGGGCTATGACGCGGTGGAAGCGGCGACGATCACCACCGCTGGCCTCACCGCGTGGCGCGCGCTGGTGGTCGACGGAAACCTCAAGGCCGGCGACACGGTGCTGCTGCTGGGCACCGGCGGCGTCTCGATCTGGGCATTGCAGATCGCCAAGGCGATGGGCGCGCGGGTGGCGATCACCTCTTCGTCCGACGAGAAGCTGGAGCGTGCCCGCGCGCTCGGCGCGGACTTCACGCTCAACTACCGGTCCGAAGCCGAGTGGGGCCGCCGGGTGCGCGACTGGAGCGGCGTGGGCGTCGATCATGTCGTGGAAGTCGGCGGACCGGGTACGCTCGCCCAGTCGATCGAGGCGGTGCGGGTCGGCGGGCACATCTCGCTGATCGGCGTGCTGACCGGGCGCGGCGGCGAGGTGCCAACCGCGGCGCTGATGGCCAAGCAGGCACGGCTGCAGGGGCTGATCGTCGGCAGCCGCGCGGACCAGCAGGCGTTCGTCACCGCCCTGGAGGCGACCGGCATCCGCCCGGTCGTGGACCGGCGCTTCGCACTCGAAGACCTTGCCGATGCCTTCCGCTACGAGGAAAGCGGCAGCCACTTCGGCAAGATCGGCGTCGAGTGGTAGGAGGCCCCTGAGCTTCGTCTCCATACAAAAAGGGCCCGGACCGAAGTCCGGGCCCTTGCCGTAGGTGCTGCCAGGCAGGGGGGAAGCCTGGCAGCGCTCGGGCGCTCAGCGGAAGGTTGAGCCGCCCTGAGGGGTGGTTCCGCCGGTCGTGCTCGACCCCGCGGCAGTACCCGTTCCCGACGTACCGCCGGTATTGGCGGTGGCGCCCACCGTGCTCAGCGTGCCGGTGGTGCTGGTCGTGCCGGTGGTGTTGGTGGTGCTGGAGCCGGTCGTGCCCGTGCTGCCGACGCCGCGGCCCGCGCCCGACCCGCCCTGCGCATCGTCACCGAACATCGCCTGGCTGTGCTCCTCGTCGCGCCAGTGGCGCTTCGCCTCGTCCGCGGTCTTGCGGATCTTCACCTTGTCGTCGACCGTCTCGATCCAGCGCGACGGGATCGAGTGGTGGCGGCCGTGGGCGTCGGCATCATTCTTGGTCAGGAGGATGCGGTCGCCACGCACCTTGTCGACGGTGCCGACGTGCTGACCGTCCGAGCCGACCACTTCCATATGCTCCTGGACGCGGTTCAGCGAGGTGCGCTGGCCCTGCCGCTCGGTGCGCCAGCTGCTGAACTCGTTGTGGAACTTGCTCGCATTCTCCTGGCGATATTCGTCATAGTCGCGATCGAACTCGGCAAGCTGGTTGCTGCGCCAGTTGCTGTAGTGGGGATCGTGGCCATAGCGGTCGTCGCGACGCTCGCGCTGCTCGTCATAGCGCTGGTCCAGCTCGCGGCGGCGTTCCGCCTCTTCGTCGCCGAACCAGGAGCGGACCTCGTCGCCGGCGCGTTCCAGGAAGCCGCGCTCGTCATGGTCATAGCCCTGCGGCCGTCCGCCGAAGCGCCGCTCGTCGCGGTCGTCCCGGTCGCGGTAGCGGTTCTGCGCGCCATAGCCGCGATGATGATCGCGTTCGCCATGGCTGCGCTCGCCAAAGCTCCGCTCGCCATAGCCGCGTTCGCCGTGGCTGCGATCGACGAAGCCGCGCTCGCCATAGCCGGAGGATGCGCCATAGCCGCGAGGGCGCTGGTCGCGGTCGCTCAGATACCGGCCGCCGGAGTTGCGGTCGCCGCCGTAGCGGTTGTCGCGATCCCAGCTGCTGCCTTCGTCCTGGTTGTCGACGTCGGTGAAGCGGTGGCCGTCGCTCGCATAGCTGCCGCGGTAGGGCTGGCTCGACCCGCGGTCGCGATAGCGCCCGCCGCCGTATCCGCCCGAACCTTCGCCGCCGAAGTTGCGCGCGCCATAGTCCCGGTTACCAAAGTCCCGGTTGCCGTAGTCGCGGCCGCCATAGTCACGCTCGCCATAGCCACGACCCTCGTCACGCCGGTAGCCGCCGCGGCCGCGATCCTCGTCATAGCCGGCCGCCGCATAGTCGCGCGCGCTGGAATAGGTATAGTCGCGGCCCGAGCCGAAATCTTGGCCATAGTCACCCGCGGTACCGCGCCCGCGGGGGTAGCGTTCATACGCCATGGATCGTCTCCTGAAACGTCATCCTGCGGTGCCGCGTCTCGTGGCGCAGCTTCCGGAAATTATAACAGGTTAAGGATGAGCCGGTTCCGCGCGCTGGACGCACGGCGGGTGCCGTTCGGCGCACGATGCGGGGGTGGTTTCGGAAGAAGGCGACGGTTGCATCGCCCGAAAAGCCCGGCTAAGGGAGCGGCCCCGGCTTTGCCGGGGACGGGGCGGGGCTGTAGCTCAGATGGGAGAGCGCTGCAATCGCACTGCAGAGGTCAGGGGTTCGATTCCCCTCAGCTCCACCACCCCGAAAGCCCAGCATTTCCCCCTGTTTTGTGTTGCTGGCCTCTCCGAGCTTCTGACAATCTGACGCTGCTGGGACCGCACTGGGACCGCAGGCCTCGGCTGGATTACGATCGCGAGAGTCTCAAGGAGCGGCCTGTAGGGTTGTGAGGCAAAACTCGGCGGGGACGAAACCCGAGTAGCGTCAGGTCGTTGGATATCGACACGCCGGCCCGGAGGCCCTGCCGATGCCAAGGTACTTTATCAACCTTCGGACCGGATCTCATGTCGCCAGCTCCACGGAGGTGAAGCGTGAGGATCTGACGAAACTTCGGTTGGAACTGGCAAAATTCGTCGGGGAGGTCCTGAAGGATCATGCCGAGCAGATCTGGTCGGATGAGTTGTGGCAGATCGAGGCGACTGATGAATCGGGGCTGATCCTTTTGATGATGCACGTTTCCGCATCTGGCACACCAGCGACGCGCTTGGTTCCAGCCGCACCAGCGGGCGTGTAAACTACATAGCCGCGGATGATCTGGGTCGCAGATGTACCGTGGTGTACCGCTTCATCTCCGACCAGTAGTCCTCGACCGCCTCAATCAGCGCGGCCAGATAGTCGGGCCGCAGGTGCCGGTAATTCCGCTTGTTCGTACCCTCCCCGATGTGCCCGGCGGCTGCCTCGATCTGTGCCTCCGGCACGCCGCGCGCGTGCATCTCCGTGATGATGGTGTGGCGTAGCGTGTTCGGTGTTCCGCGCCCCCGCAGCTTCGGCCGCGGCTCAGTCTCGCCCAGCTTCCGACGCGGCGGCAGCATGGCTGGCTTGCCGTTCAAGTCCAGCACCGGCCGGCTGATCCCAGCCTCCACGAGACAAGCATCGAAGGCGTTGCCCAGGTCGTAGCAATCCCGCTCGAAGAACTCCGGCACGCCCGGATCGGCCCACTTCGCCTGCGCCAGCTCTGCGCGGTACTTGATGACCTTGCCGCTGACACCTTCCAGCCACGGCGCCAGCGTCGGCGCGATCGGCACGATGGAACGGCGCTTGGACGTCTGGTCGCGATCCGGATCCAGGAAGAAGATCAGGCCGCGGTCGATCTGGTGATCGTGCAGGTCGAGGATTGCTTCGCTCCGGCCGCAGGTGCTCAGCGCGATTAGAGAGTAGAGGAACACGTGATACCGCTCGGGCCGGCTCCAAGCAGCTTCCAGCAGCGCGGCGACCTGCTCCATTGAATAGGTGAGGTCGCGCGGCTTCGCCTTCTCCTTCGCGTCTACGTCCTTCACGAACGGCGCGGCCTCGATGAGCTCCTCACGCCATGCCCAGTTCAGCGCGCCGCGGAGGGCAGCCAGGTCGCGGCTGATCGTGTGGCCGCCGACGTCTTCACCCTTCCGGAAGGCGATGAAGCGGTCGACGAACGTCTTGTTGACGTCCGCGACTGTCACGCCGCCGACGACGCGGCCCAGGCGCTGCTCTCGATCGAAGAAGCGCAACAGGTGCTGCACCGAAATGGCGTAGCGCGCGCTGTCGGCCTTCGTCGCGACATGATCCCGCATCCAACCGGTCAGCAGCTCCGGCACCATCGCCTGCGCCTTCGGCTGGGGCTCGGCCGGCTTGCTCGCCTCCAGGTAGTGGCGTGCTAGCGCTTCCCGCGCTGCCTCGGGCGGCTCAGCGCTGCCGCCTCCTCCAATGCCTGTCTTGCGGCGGCGCCGTGTACGAGCTGCGGGATCGTACCAGCAGATGCTCCAGTCGTCTCGCTCGGCTCGGTATTCGAGCCAGTAGGAGCCGAGTTGGACGCGCTCAGCGCCTTGGGCCTTCTGTCGCGCCATGTGGCGACGAGCTCCTTTCTGCGTTCGTCGGTGAGAATGGAATAGGCGGCGGACTCGACCAGCGCGCGCACGACATCCGGCGCCAGATGAGCCCTGGTCCCGTTCCGCGCCGCGCGCTCCAGTTGGTCGGTGAGTTCGTGGAAGGGCAGGGTCACGCTGCGCCTCCCGGGTAGTCCGCTGCCAGGAACAGGGCGCGCCACTCGTCCCAGAGCCGTGCCACCTCCTGCGCAGCCCTCATGCGCGCGGTGCGCTCCAGTGGCGACATCGCGCTCGATCGGCGAGCGTCCGCGGCGTATCGGCGGTGAAGCGCCAGGGCTGCTTCGTCAAAGGCTCGCCAGGCGAGGTCGGTGGGCGAGTTCTCCACAGCGAGCCGGATCATGCTGCCGGCTCCTCTGCGGAGGTCACAGCTTCGTTGCTGCGGACCTCCCGCACATAGGAGAGCAGCTCCTCGGTGTTGTCGAACCAGGCGCAGCTTGCCCACGACGAGCAGGAGACAATCTTGCCGTTCGGCATCGCCACGAAGTTGCCGATGTCATTCGGCTCGCTGACGCTGTCATTGATGCCAGAGGCGGTAACAGGGCGGACTTCGCCGTCGATGCAGAGGGCCCAGCCGATCAGCGGCACGGCTTCGACAGACCACTCGGCCGGATCGTCGTCACCCGTGAACACGTGCAGGAAGCTGGTCCCGGGTTCCGACGGGATCAGCTGAACGGGCCTCTGGCCGAACCCCTCCCACGTCATCAACCCCGTGTTCGTGGTGCCGTCCGCCTGCCGAAGCTTGAGCATTTCCACGCCGTGCCGGTTCTCGACCGCCGAGGCGCTGACGATTTGGTGCATCGGGATGAAGCACGAGTGATGATAGACGCCAGTCATGAGCGGAGCTCCGAATTGATGGTCTCGAAGGGAGACGGCGACCGCTGAGCGGCGGCGATCAGGCGCTGGAGCTTACGGGCCAGTTTGTCGCACAACGCCCGCGTCTTTGCCGGTGTCTTGGTCTCGACGCTGGTTGAGCTGAGCAGAGCGATCATCGACAGCATGGCGTCGATGACCTCGCCGCTGCGCACGAAGGCCGCGCGCGGTTGGCCGGGCTCGTCGACGATCGACACCGTCATGATCGCCTGCATGAGCGCCTCGGTGAAGCGTGCCTGATAGGCGTGGTCGACCTCGCTCATGCTGCTGCAATCCACGGCCGGGCCGGTTCGGCAAGACCGAGGCCACGAGCCTCCGCCAGCACCTTCGCCGCCAGTTCCTGGTTACACTCGAACCCCTCCTCGACGATCTGGGCGATTAGCAGCAGCTTCGTCATCACATCGTTGGACGTAGCCGACGGCGTGTCGAACAGCCGCTCCTCAAGCTCGTACATGTGACGGCAGATCGCCTTGCCCTCGTCGTCCGAGAGGTCCGCCTTATCCAGTCCGCTCAGGGCCGCGTTTCGCTCCTGGAGGATGTTGTGGAGACCCGCGGAATCGTCCGCAGCGGGCTGGGCAGGACCTGACTTGCGCGGCTCGACTGCTGCCGGTGCAGCCTGCTCAGCGTTCTTCGGGCGGTCGTCCGCGCCCATCGCGGCCAGATCGACACCGCCAAGCTTCGCGAGATCGTCGATCGCGCCCCACAGCTGGCGAGTCTTGCTGTCAGCTTCTCGAAGCCCCGCCAAGAAGTCCGGGTGCCGGGGATCGACCATGGCGTGGTCCGACCACGCATCGCCTGCGACGGCAGGGAACAGCTGCCGCAGCTTGGCCAGCACCCCCTCGATCGTCGTCGCGCGCGTGGTGAGGATGACCTCTCTCGCCGCCTCGCTGCGCGCATCCGCCGCGATGTTCCACGGATTTCCCTCCAGATCAGGGCCGAACGCGAACCAGTGCTCCTCGTCGCTCCGCAACTCCGCGAACGCGGCGAGAAGATCAGCATCACTTTGGATGAAGGCGCCCAACCGGCCGAACCGCCGCGCGTCGATGGCGAGGTGCGTCATGACCTCGGCGACGCGGGCGAGATCCCAGTCTCGCTCTTCCTCGATCAGCTTCAGCTTGACGGCCATCTCTGCCGGGGAGGGGGCCGGCGTCAGATAGAGGCGGATGCGGCTGTCGTCATAGGAGGCGACGCGCACGTCAAACTCCTTCTCGGCAGCCAGGAGCGTGGCGTCTGCTGCCTCGCGATCGTCCTCCGCCGCGGCCTCGAAGCGCTGGTGAGCAGCCGCGAGTGTGCCGTCCCTGTAAGCCCGCATCTCCCGCTGGTCTTCGATGACGTTGTCGTAGAGGCGCTGCCAATGCGCGAGCAGGCCACCCATGTAGGGAGCTGGGGCGGCAGCGCTCTCGAGCAGGTCGCCGGCGTGGCGCTTGATCGCGTCGACCACTGCCTCTCCGTCGCCCGCAATCGGGTCCACCACGTCGAGCCTCGCCGTCTCGCACAGCAGACGGATGGCCAGGATGAGACCGTTAGGAGAGGGAGGAGCGAGCTTGGCGAGTTCCACCGCTGCATCGGCCGCCACTCTGCTGAGCGGGAGGTAAGCCTGCCAGTTTGGCTCCGTACGAAGCTCTACCCCAGCATCGGCGAGAAGGGGCTCGATTTGCTCGTCCCAGTGAGCGTCACGGGCGGCGATCGCAGCTTCCGCCTTCGCGAGCGCGGCGTCCCAGGCTGCGAGATCTAGCGGCTGGGGCTGGTCCGCTACCTCGTCGAGTGTCTGCTCCGGCGTGCCGCCGAAGGCCTGATTGATCGCAACCAGAGCCGCGGCCGGCGCGCGCGAGGGTGCCTGCGCGGCCGGGAAGTCGATGTGCTTGAATTGCGTTGCCACTTTGGCCTCCATTTGAAGCGCCGCGGACCGGGCAAGGTCTGTGCGGCAATGGAAGCAGTGTGCATTAGGTGCACATATCCGTCAACAAAGATTGTGCACTAGATGCACTTTCAGTCCGGCCACTCCTCGTCCGGGTACCAGTCAGGCTCGGGATCAGCCTCTTGCGTCCCCGGCTTAGGTTGCGGCTCTCGCGTGGGTGGGAGTACGGGCACCTCGCCGTCAAAGGCCGCACGGATCACACCGCCGTAGTCGGTGAGCTCCTGGAAGATGCACTGCACCTCGTGGCCGGCCTTCATCAGGCCTCCGATGAAGGGAGCGCGTTCGGCGGTCAGATAACCCAACTGAATACCGCGGCAGCTGAACACTGCGATGGCATTCTCGTCCTTCGGGTTCTTCGGTTCGGGGACGAGTTCGACCGGCTCGCCTGGCCGGCAGATCTGAAGCTCGAAACGTCGCGTCGGGCCGCGCTTGTTCGGGTGCGCAGCGCCGACAACGGCTAGGCTAAGGGCGCGCAATCAGTGGCGCGCCCACGCAGTGAAATGGGAATCCGCCTGCGAGAACCGAATCAGGTGGCCCACTTCCTCAAGAAGAAGGGCGTCACCGGTGGGAAGGCCGCGGTCGTCCTGTACGGCAACCCGCTCCACATGCTTGTAAAGCGGATTGCGGGAGAGGTCGTAGAACTCCTTGAATCGACGCGCGACAGCCTCTCGGTCGGCTACGGGCTCGACAAACGCGATGGGGCTGCGTTCCGCCTCGTCCAACACGACGGCGCTAACCCTGTAGTGGCTGCCAAGGTGTCCTGAAACCTGCTCGTTAGTCCGCACCCTTCGGGCGCCGACGGTATCAACAACCTTGCCAAGCAGCGAAGCTTTGAAATCATGCAACGGCGCCTGATTGGTTGCGAGCGCTTTGTCCGCGATGAGCCGCGAAGCGCAGCCAACCAGCGTCAGCGCAACGCCCAGGTCATCATCGTCTGAGCAGCGGCGAAAAACCCGCAAGCCGTCGAGTTCGCAGCCGTACGACGCGACTTCATTACGGACAGCATCGGCCAAGCGGCGGCCAGTTTGAATGCCGAGGTTAGCCAGCAGCATAGCTGCATAGCTGTTGTCATGTACCGTGTAACCGTACTGCTCAGAACGCACTATTACTGCGACATTGTGACCGCTGTGATAGATCTGAGGAAGATAAACCTCGTACCCCTGATTGGTTGCTTCCACATCGACCATCGCGCAAATGGCCGAGCGGATACCTTCCGCTGTTATCTGGCGCTCACTCATCGTAGTACATGTTCAGCTGCTCGGACATGTAAGGTGGCCTTTCATACTTGCCCAAAAACTGCGTGTTAGTTCTTGCCAAAAACTCGGTGAACCACTGAACATGGACCATATCTCTTGAGTCTTGCTCCGCGATTTCGCAGGGCCATGTCGTCCAGTGTGACGACGTGACGATGCGCCTTGCACTCTTGTTATTGTGTGCCCTCGCGGGGTTCACGTCCAACGCAAAAATTCGCTCACCGTAGACCAGCAGAAAACCGCACTTTCGAGGTAGGCGCCGGGTGTGAGCCGTCATCATGAGCCGCACTCTCGCGCGTGTCTCTGAAGGAACGATGACGCGAAGATCGCTGCTGGCATAATCTCCGTGGACGTTGTCACGCCAGACCACGGAGTCATAAATGACTTTGGGCTCGGATAGGATGCGAGCGACCGTCTGATGGAACGTCGGCGTTGTCAGGCGGAAACCTCCATCACAACTCCCCCGCGCGCCAGATCACGCGGCGTTCGGAAGGCGCCGGCCCATTCACAAACGCTTCCCTACAAACACCACACGCGCGACGATATTCACGAAATCGATCGGCTCCTCGTCAGGCGCTACGGCGGGATTGTCCGAGAAGATCTGGTATCGGTCGCCTTTCACCCGCAGGCGTTTAATCGCGGCGATGTCGCCGATCGTGTAGGCCCAGAGAGCGTCCTGCTCCTTCACCTCCCGCTGGGATCGGTCCAGCAGCACCAGGTCGCCGTCGTCGATGGTCGGCAGCATCGAGTCACCTCGGCCGCGTGTCCAAGTCAGCAGTTCCGCAGGTGACAGCGTGATCGTCTGCACCCACTCTTGCGGGAACTGGAGCACCTGCACCTCGACCGGGCTGTCAGCGAACGTCGCGCCAAGGCCGAAAGCTAGGTCGATGTGTTGAATGCCAACAGTCTTGATGTCATCATTCTCAGGCACCTGCAGGACCGCAGGGGTTTTGGGAGAAGGCTGCTCCGCAGAAATCCCGAAGCGGAAGAGTACCTCGTCCCGAGAAACGCCAAGCGCCTTAGCCACTGCATCAGCGCGCCGGGCGTTGAGAGCCACCTTCCCGTTTGCGATTTTATTTGCGACTGAGCGCTCGACTCCCATCGGTAGGGCGAGATCGCCGTCCTTCAGGCCAAGCTCCGCCTTCTTCGATTTGAGCCACTCCACGTCCATGTGCCTATCATGCACAGCGGAGCGAACGCTGTCGTGCGCATAGGATGCACAGTCCAGGCTTGACCGGTGTGCAATATATGCACATGATGGAGCCATGAGCACAGCCCTAGACACCTATCTAAATCGCGAGCGGATAAAGGACGCAGAATTTGCGCCTCGCATCGGACGCGACCGCTCAATGGTCAGCAAACTACGCCGCGGGGTTGTGCGTCCAACGCTCGACCTTGCTGATCGGATTGAACAGGAGACAAACGGGGAAGTGCCCATGCGATCTTGGCTGGAAGCGCCGGCGACGGAGCAGGCGGTCGCATGACCCTGCCACCGTAAGCGTGGGCAGCAGACCGCCTTGCTATTGAGTGCGGCTCTTTTGGTAGGCGAGTTTGCCGGCGTGGCGGCGGATGGCGATGGCGGCGACGGCGCGGCGGGTGAAGCGTTCGTCGATGTCGTCGGCGTTGTAGGGGCCGCCATACCATTCACGTAAGCGGTCGTGTTCTTCGTGGCCGGGGTCGGCCATGGCATCGAGGAACATCTCGAACCCGGGCAAGCCGCCGACATCTTCGGGCGGGCAGCGCCGTTCCCCGTCGACGAAGCACGGATATTTGACGTCGGGTTCGCCGGGGCCGACCGTCTCGACGGTGATGGTGTGCCGCCAGTCGTCGCCCATGTCGTAGGTATAGACGAACTCCCGCACGCCCCGGTTGATGAGCGTCGCGAGCTTCACGTTCTTTGCAGCGGTTATGCCGCTCTCCGGCCACATTGGGTCGGGGATGCCGTAGCGCCGATCGGCGGCCTCGAAATGCCACAGATGATAGTCCTCCCAACCCATCGCAGCCTGGACGATGTCGTGGAGCATCTTGAGGCTGGCGGTGGCCGGCACGTCGACCCGGCGCCAGATGGCGGGTTCGATGTCGTTGAGGATGATATGCAGGCGGGCGATGGTCTCGACGCTCATGCCGCCAGTCTGGCAGGTTCGGGGGACCAGTTCCACGGCATGAGTTCGTCCCAGCGGCTGGCTGGCCAGTCACCGGCCACCTTGGCGATGACATCGGCGATATACGCCGGTGGGTCGACGCCGTTCGCCTTGCACGTCTGGATGATGGTGTAGATGGCCGCGGCCCGCTCGCCGCCTGCGCGCGAACCGGCGAACAGCCAGTTGCGGCGTCCGACCGCGACACCGCGCAGCGCACGCTCCGCGATATTGTTGTCGATCTCCAGGCGACCATCACCCAGGAAGCGCGACAGCGCTAGCCAGCGTTTCGTGCCATAGGCGATGGCCCTTGCCATGTCGGACCTCGACGACAGGCGGCGCAAGCTGGCGTCGAGCACCTCGCGCAAGGCGTCGACCAGCGGTCGACTTTTCTCCTGTCGGGCTCGCCATCGCACGTCGGGTGGTTGGCCACGGACCTCGGCCTCGACAGCGTAAAGCGTGCCGATCCGCTCGAGGATATCGGTGGTCAGCGGTGTAGGCGACCGTTCGTGCAGGTCGAAGACCTTGCGCCGGAAATGTGCCCAGCATGCCACCTCGGTGACGCCACCCCGATACAGTCCGTCATAACCGGCATAGGCATCCGCCTGCAGGAAGTTGCGGAAGCCGGCGAGATGAGACAGCGGGTGCGCGGCGGTGCGGTCTGGCGTGAAGCGATACCAGGTCGCGCGCGGCGCCGTGCTGCCGGATGCCTGGTCGTCGGCCGCGTACACCCATAACCGGCCAGTCGCGGTCTTGCCCCGGCCGGGGTCGAGCACCGGCACCGGCGTGTCGTCGGCATGGATCTTGTCGGCCTTGAGCACCTCGTCGCGGATGCGGCTGACGATGGGGTCGAGAAGTGCTGCGGCCTGTCCGGTCCAGCTCGCCAATGTCGAGCGGTCGATGTCGATACCTTGCGCTGCCATCATTTCGGCCTGGCGGTAGAGCGGCAGATGGTGGTCGAACTTGGAGACGACGACGTGCGCCAGCGTCGCGAAGGTCGCCTTGCCTCTGGCCACAGCGCTCACCGGTGCGGGTGCCTGGACAATCTTCTCGCATACCCGGCAACTGTATTTGGGGCGGACGTTGCGCACGACGCGCCAGCGCACCGGCACAATGTCGAGCATCTCGTGTGTGTCCAAGCCGAGCGCGCGCAACGCACCGCCACAGTCCGGGCAGGTGCAGGCACCCGACGCCGGCTCGTGGACGACCTCCTCGCGCGGCAGATGTCCGGGCAGACTGCGGACGGGCACCGGCCGAACCGCCACGCCAGGGTCAACCATCTCAGGCCCAGGCGCATCGCGCTCGGTCTCGAGTTCCTCCAGCGCCAGTTCGAGTTGCTCAATCTCGCGCCCCAGCTTTTCGGACGACGCGCCGAACTGCATTCGCCGCAGCCGCGCGATCTGTCCGCGCAGCGTATCGATGAGCAGGTCGCGGGCGGCAAGCGCGGCATTGGCCCGGGCGAGCGAAGCCTCCAGCGCGGCGATCCGCGCGGTCGCATCAGCAGGGGAAACAGGCGCTTCCGACACTCCGTTTCCATAGCAGATTGCAGGTCGGCGAGCGAGAGAAAGTGGCGCAAAACCGCCGTTCCTACCCTGCCAGCGTCGGCGTGAACGTCCGCTCGGGGCGCCGCCAGTCGATGCCTTCCAGCAGCATCGACAATTGCGCTGGCGTCAGCGTCACCGTGCCGGTCGCTGTCACTGGCCAGACGAAACGGCCACGGTCGAGCCTCTTGGAAAACAGGCAAAGCCCCTGGCCGTCGAACCACAGCAGCTTGACCAGATGCCCCCGCTTGCCACGGAACGCGAACAAGCCACCCGAATGCGGGTTCTGCGCCAGCACCTGCTGCACCAGCACCGCCAAGCCATCGAACCCCTTGCGCATGTCGGTCACGCCGCACGCCAGGAACACCCGCGTCGGCAACGGCACTGGCACCGGGCTCATCGCAGCACCGACAAAACCCGTGCAAGCACATCTGCATCCACGCCTGCGTCGACACTCACCCGCACGCCGCCCGGCAACTCGATCTGGATGAGCCCCGATGGATATGGCGCCGGCTGTGGCGCTGGCGGCGTCAGTTCCGCCACCTGTACCTCGGCAAATACCGGCAGCGACGGCATCGCCCCGGCCAACTTGCCTTCGCGCAGCTGCTTGCGCCACGTGTAGATCAGGCTGCTCGATACCTCGCGATGCGCGATGACATCGCAGACCCGACCCCCCGGTCGGAACGCCTCCGCCAGGATCTCCAGCTTCTCCGTGTCCGACCATCGGCGCCGGCCTGACACCCGGCCAACCACCTCCATCCGACCAGTCATACGAGTGCTCGTATGACTGGTCGTAGAACCCAAAACTTCCCGCACCGCCGCGCCCTCGTCAAAGGCGACAAGCATCCCTGCTACCGGCGCTACCGCAAGACGGCCTGCTGACCACGCTTACCTGCCACCGGCCTGCCCAGGAGAGCATGATGTCGCCACAGTGCGAATGGTCACAGGCAGCCATTGCCGCCGTCCTCGTTCTTCACAGCTCTTGGCTTGGGCGAAGCGTGAGCCGTTTAGAGCGCAATGTTCGCGCACTGGACGATATGATGATCGTCACCCGTGCCGGTTCCTTCGCACCTTCGACCGACAGCGACAGCTTACCCGATCCCCTCGGATCGATCGTGAGTCCAACCTCGCGGGGCGAGGGATATCGCTGGGCGGTGTGCCCAGCGATAGACCCTCCGCTGTCCAGTATCGGGGTGGTCTCGACAAACTCGGTCGCACACTCGGCCCGCTCAATGATCAAATCTTCGTCGAGGCGGTTCGCCAGGTCCAGTTTGCAGGAAAACCCCTTCGTCCCACGGTGCCAGTCGGCTCGGATGATGGGCAGCGCGGCTCGGGCGCCCTGAAGGCGCCGCTCGATATAGGAGCCGGCCGCTCCACCCATTCCGAGAGCAGTCAGCACGACTGCTGCCCATTCAGCTGTAATCTGCATGATGCAGGATTCCGTGCCGCTAGGGCGTTGTCCAGCGGTGCGTTGCCCACGTCCTCAGTCATTCACCGGCACCGTGCACCGAACGACGTCGACGATGTCGTCGAGGATGTACAGCGCCGGCCCTTGCAGCGTCATGCTGTTCAGATCCTGCAGGCGATCCAGGAAATAGTGGGCGACATCGTTGCCCAGGTCCTCCCGCAGCATCGTGTCCACCAGCGCGGCAACCATGTTGCCGATCGCGAGCGCTGTGACCCGGCTGTCCCGTCGAGCTTTTCGATCCTTCACCATGCACACGGAGCTACGGCATGAACGCGCCGCACTTCCACGCACCGCGCCGCACGTTTTCCGCGTCTCGCGCGGTTGAGGTGCAAGGCTCCGTGCTGACCGACATCAAAACCGAGGACGGCGCCACCTGGAAGGACATCGGGGAGGTGCTCGGCAAGTCTGAGGATCGCGGCGCGGTGTACGGCGCCGGTACCTCGCCGATGGACCTGCCGACCTTCCTGCGCGGCTGCAAAGAGTGGAAGGGCCGGTTCGCCGATCCGATCCTCGCACTCGTTGGTGGGCGCTGGGCGGACGCGGGTGCGGTCTGCAGCAGCGACGAGACGCCGGCGTCTCTGACGCTGTCGCAGCTGCTGCCGGCGATCATCGCCGCTGAACTGGATGGCACGACCACCGTCACGGAGATCGAGCCGCAGGAGGTTCTGATCCGCCGCGCCCACCGGATCACCGGGCTCTGGCTCGACATGATCGCGGCCGAGCACGCGAGGCGCGCGGAATGAGCGCGGGGCAGGGCAGGGCGCGCATGGATGACGCCGAGTTCCGGCGGCTCGTCGACGACGCCAAGGAGCGCCACAACATCAGCGACGTCGTGCGGCGACGGACGAAGGTCGTGCGGGCCGATCGCGAGCTGGTAGCGCTGTGCCTGTTCCACAAGGAGCGCACGCCCTCGATGCGGCTGAACGACGCGAAGGGCATCTATCACTGCTTCGGCTGCGGCGCGTCTGGCGACATCGTGAAGCTGGTGCAGGAGACCGAGGGGCTCGGCTTCATGGACGCAATGCGCTGGCTCGGTGCGGCTGGGTTGCCGGCTGTCGATCCGGCGGCGCGCATCCAGGCTGCCGAGGAGGACGCGCGCGATCGCCAGCGGGCGATCGACCGGGCTCGGGACGTGTGGGCGTCGGCCGTGCCGGCGGCCGGAACTGCAGCGGAGGTCTACGCGCGCTCGCGGGGCATCACCATGGCGCTGCCGCCGTCGATCCGCTTCGCGATGACGCCCGCCTGGTACGATGACGAGGAAGGCACCTGCGGACCGGACCTGCCGGCGCTGGTGGGCGCGGTGACGGACCGCACCGGCATCATCGGGCTGCAGCGCATCTTCCTCGCCAAAGGTGGGAAGGCGAAGGCCGCGATGCAGAAGCCGAAGCGCAGCCTGGGCCGGATCAAGGGTGGCGCGCTCAAGCTGGGCAACGGGCAGGGACCCGCGTCGGCCGAGATCGTCGTGACCGAAGGCCCTGAGGATGGGCTCAGCCTCGCGCAGGAGATGCCCGACCGCGAGGTGTGGGTAGCGCTCGGCACCGCGATGATGCCGTTCCTCGACTATCCGCTCGCCGCGCGATCGGTGTGCATAGCCGGGCAGAACGACGCCGCCGGCCGCGCGGCTGTGGCGAAGGCGATCCCAGGCATTACGCAGCGCGGCTTCGCGGTCCGGACCATTTGGCCGGCGGAAGGCTTCAAGGACTGGAACGATCAGCTGCGGGGGATCCGCGCATGACCGGCGCCTTCGACCAGCAGATCGCGGCCGCCGACACGGTGAGCCCGCTGCACAACGCCGACGCCGAGATCGGGCTGCTCGGCGACCTGATCGATGATCCCCGGCGCATCGATCTCACCGCCGATGGCGGCCTCCGCCCGGCTGACTTCTCCATGCCGCTCTACGGCCAGATCTACGCGCGCATGCTGGAGATGTCGGCCGCCGGCGGCGCAATCGACACGACGACGCTCGGGCCGTTCTTCGCGACCGAAGAGGAGTGGCCGCGAGCCCGCGCCGTGCTGGCAGCGGCCGCGATGAACTCCGGCCCGCTGGCGCGCACCAAGGGCTACTTCGACCAGATCCGCATGCTGTCCCAGCGGCGGCGCATGACTGCTGGGCTTCAGGACGTCGTCACGTCGGCACGCAACCTGGATGTCACGCGCGAGGAGCTGCTAGCCCAGGCGGACGAAGCGGTGGCGGAGATGGCCGATCAGGTCGTCACCCAGCAGGACACCGTAGGCGCGTACGCCCAGGCTGTGATCGACAGCTTCGGCAAGCCGATCGTCGGCGTGCGCTGCGGGATCATCGGTTCGCTCGACGACCGGATGGGTGTGCTGCGGCCGACGAACATGGTCGTGGTCGGCGGCCGGCCGGGCATGGGCAAGACGTCGGCGGTGACCTCCTACTCCATTGGCGCGGCCATGCGCGGCCACGGCGTCCTCATCTTCTCGCTGGAGATGAGCGCGGACGAGCTGACCCGCCGGATGCTGGCCGACATGTGCTGCTCGGTGGATGCGAGCGTCCCGTACGAGGCGATCCGCGACGGGACCGTCAGCAATGCTGACATGCCCGCGGTGTTGGCGGCGAAGAAGCGCCTCGACGGTATGCCGCTGGAGATCAATGAGACGGGCGGGCTGACCCTCGCGAAGCTCATCCGCCAAGCGCGATCGCACAAGCGCCGGCTCGCGGCCAAAGGGCAGCGGCTGGAGCTGGTGGTGGTCGATTACCTCCAGCTGATGACGCACAGCCGCAAGGGCATGTCGCCGTACGAACATGCCTCCGAGGTGAGCACCGGGCTGAAGGCATTCGCCAAGGCCGAGGACCTGACTGTAATGGCAGTCGCTCAGCTGAGCCGCGACCTGGAGCGCCGGCCGGACAAGCGGCCGATGCCGTCGGATCTGCGCGACAGCGGCCAGATCGAGCAGGACGCGGACGTAATCCTCTTCGTCTACCGCGAGGAGGAATACCTCCGCCGCGCAGAGCCAGAGGACCAGTTCGGCCCGAAGTACGAGGCGTGGCGCACCGACATGGAAGCGGTGCGAAACAAGATCGAGTTCATCGTCGCGAAGCGCAGGAGCGGCCCCACGGGCAAGGCCATGGGCTGGTTCTTCGGTGCGAACGCCGCTGTCCGCGGCAGCGACTTTTATCAAAATGGAGCAGGCCGGTGAGCATTCCCGAACCGATGACGCCACCCGACTGCGATCTGCGTGGACTCGAATACATGCCGCTTCTCGGGCAGCGGCTGTTCGGCAGTGAGTTCGACGCGATGGCGAACGACAGCGAGTGGCGGGCAGGGCTGACGCTCTGGTGGGCCGCATGGACGCAGTGCCCGGCCGGATCGCTGCCCGACGACGACGTCGCGCTGTGCCGTCTGGCCGATCTCGGCCGCGATCTGAAGACCTGGAAGAAGCTCCGCGAGCGTGCGCTGCACGGCTTCGTGAAGTGCAGCGACGGGCGCCTGTACCATCCGACCCTCGCGCAGCAGGCGCTGGTGGCGTGGGACAAGCGCGTCAAGGAACGCGAGCGGAAGGCGCAGTGGCGCGAGAAAAAGAAGGGACAGAGCGGCGGACAAGACGGGGACGTCCCGCGGGACACGACGCGGACAGAACCGGGACGCGACGCGGATGTCCCCGCTGACGTGACGAGACGGGACAGTAGTTATTCCGTAGCTAACGCTACGGGCGCTTCCGCGCCGCCGGATAATCCAGTGAAATCCCTCATCGACACCGGCATCGCGCTGCTCGTGGCGACCGGCACACCGCCCACCAGAGCCCGCTCGCTGATCGGGAAATGGCGGAAGGACCAGGGCGACGCGCCGACGCTTGCTGCGATCGTCGCTGCTCGGGAGGCGGGCATCACCCAGCCGGTCGAGTGGATCACTGCCCGCTTCCGGTCGGCCGGCGAGCAGGACGACGAGGCTCGCTCGATCAGCCGGGCAACCGCCGAACGATATCGGAGGATGGACATGGCAGGACCGCCGCGCGCTGCCGGGGAGGGCCGGTGATGGCTGGTGGGAACTGCGCCAGGTGCCGCTTCTGGCAGCGGCTGCGGCCCGATGCCGACGAGTGGGGCACGGACCGCGACTACGACGTGGTGGACAGCACGACCGGCATGTGCCGGCGCTTTCCGCCGGTCGGCCGCCGGCCGGATCAGGAGACGAAGAGCTCGCACAGCTGGGACGCTGCCAAGGCCGCGCACTGGCCGGTGACGTGGGAAGACGATTGGTGCGGCGAGTTCGACGCTGCGGTGAGGGTGATTGCATGAGCGGGATGAACGAAACTCGGGCGCAGCGGATTGCACGAGCGCGGCAGGAACTGGCGGATCGGTACGCTGCTGATCCTGGTGCGGTGAGCGCGTTCAACCTGCGCATGGCGAGGCTGGCGGCTGCTCGGAAGCGTGAGCGCCAGCGCGTCGACCACCTGGTGCTCGGACAGTCTCGCCCCAAGCCGGTTCCGGTGAAGCCTGCCGGCATGCCGCGGGTGGAGTGGAAGCTGGAGCGGAAGCGTCAGCTCGCGGCCGGCGCGCAGCTGGAGCCCGGTCTGGAGGAAGCGCTGAAGCTGAAGGAGGCCTGGTCCCACAAGCAGACGGGCACCCCGGAGACCCACCAGCACGCCGAGCGCACGCATGCTGACGCGCTGATCCAGCTCGAGCGCAATGGGACGATCGACAAGGAACAGCTGGAGTGGGCGGCTCAGATCGCCAACGTTTATCGCAGCCTGGAGGCTGACGTTGCGCTGAAGGTTGCGAGCTTCGAGGCGCGGGTGGATACCTCCAGGCAGTGCGGCGGGCTGGTTGTCGAGAGCGTGCGGCGAGTGCGGCTGCACCTGGCTTATGGCTATTGGCGCGAGGCACTCCCGCAGCCGCGGCAGATGGTGCTCGACATGATCGTGGGTGACCCGATCGGCTACACGGTCGCGGCCAAGCGCTACGGCGTTCACAACCGGAAGGCGAAGCGGTTCCTGCTGGACGCGATCAACGCCTGGCCGGACTGTGTTGGCCAGGCGTATCGCGGGTACAGCGAGGATGACATCCAGGCTGCTGCAGATGCGGCGGTAAAGTAGGTCTGATGCAGATTGAGCCGGTGTGCCGGCGCTTACCCGGGCCGCGCAGGGATCATCGGCCTCAGCGTCTCAACCTTGCCAGTATCGATGAAGTCTGCTCCAACGCCCCGGCACAGTGATTTCCGGTTTTCCATCCAAGAGGGGATGAACACGATGAAAAAGATTTTTGCTCTCGCCACCGCCGCGGCTGCCCTGGCATCTTTGGCGGCCTGCAACTCCGACCCGCGCGAGCAGGCCGCTGACAATATCGAAGCGAATGCAGAGGCATACGCCGACAACCTCGAGGAAGCCGCTGACAACGCGACCACGGAAGCGGGCGAGGACAGCCTCGAGAACAGCGCTGATGCGGTTCGTGCAACCGGTCAGAATCAGGCCGACGATATGCGTACCAACGATCCGGACACGAATCTGTCGAATGGCATCTAGCACCGACAGAGCTTTTGGGGCAGGTTGAACTGCTCCCAAGCGCATGTTGGAAGGGGCGTTCGAACTGACTCGAGCGCCCCTTCTTTGTTTAGCCCACCCACCTGCGGCGGGGCTGCAGCTGGATCTCGTCATCTCGTCTGACTTCCATGTGCCGCCTGTTCCGGAAGGGACTGGCTTCCCGGCGGTGTCGTGGCGGGCTGCGAATGGAACGAACGGACAATCGCCCACACCGACATGATCGCCACCGCAATGATCAGAACGAAGATCAGCTTCGCGAAAATGTTAGGCTTATGACGCATGCGCTTCTTTCTTGCTGCGCCGCAGCATAAGCGCCGCCTTCTTAACAGTACATGAGCGAAGACGTTGCACCCCAGGAGCAGATTCACCCGGTGCTCGATGTAGTGGCTGGCTCACCAGTCGACTCATTGTCGCACTTCCAAAACTGAAACGATCTCGTTCTCGGGCGCGAGCACCGAGTAATCAGGCGCCTTGACTCGGATGCGTATTTGGCGTGTTTCATGCTCATCAGCGCACGGGGGTGCGCTCGATTCTACAAGGGGGCATCATGAACAAGTTTTCGTGCGCGCTGGCTGGCGCGCTTCTTCTTTGCGCGTCTGGTGCGTTCGCCCAGGCGGTGCCGGCGCCTCAGGTTAGCGCGCCACTCGTCGCGGGGGCGCAGAGCGATGCCGTGCTCCGAACCGGCACCAAGGTGGCGCTCAAGACGAGCGAGGAACTGACGACCAAGGGTAAGAAGCTGCGCGTCGGCCAGCACTTCAACATGGAAGTGGCTGAGGCCGTGCTGGTGAACGGTCAGGTAGTCATTCCGGCCGGTGCTACCGCCGTCGGCGAGATCACCGAGGTGCGCAACAAAGGCATGTGGGGCAAGTCCGGCCACCTGACGGCGCAGATGCTCTATGTTTCGGTCAACGGGCGCCAGATCCGGCTGACGGGTACGTTCGACGACAAGGGCGTGACCGGCACCGCCGGCGTGGTCGGCGCGATCGCCCTGGTCCCGGTGGCTGGATTCCTGATGACCGGTACAAGCGCGGTGGTGCCGATGGGAGCTCCCGTGACGGGCTTCATTGGCGAAGACGTGCCTGTGGTGATGGGCAACGCGGCTGCACCTGCACCGCTAGTGGCGACGGCGTCAGCACCGACGAGCTGATACGCCTTCAACGGTTGATACTCGCGCTTTGCGCCGTGGCCTCCGGGTTGACCCGCGCTGGAGAAGCACGAGGTGAACGCTGCAGGGAAGGCGGCGTGAAGCGTCGAGCGTCAGGGCGTCCGAGAATAGCACACATCGCGGGATATGGCCCGTTGACCCGGCCGTTACCACCGTCAGGATGGGCGCATGGCATACATCGATCCTCGCTGGGTTCGCGCCGTTGATCTGAGCAACGCTTCACCCAATTCTCTTGTGACCACCTCTGACTACGGGAAGTCGGTGTGGCTAGTTTCTGAAGCCCCTCAGCCGGTCGCAACAGTGATCAATGGCGAACATCTCGGGCTCGGCATGATGATCGATGTCGCGGGGAATTGGTCGGGATATGCTGTCGAAGGCGTATCGATCGAGGTTGATGACGGCTCAGCTTTCATGATGACAGGGGTCAGTGCAAAAACGCTCTCGATTGTCCGCGAGCGCGACGAACTGACGCTCCTCATGAATCTTGACAATGGCCGAGGCCGGCAAGAACGGACCGGAGTTGTTCTTGCTTCGGGCCTGCCGTCTTGCACCGGGTCTCGTCGGGTCGGATACTCGAAATGGCGCGTCGTGAAATGCGATGGCGACCGCGTGCATGTACTGCAGGAAGTGGACGCTAACGCCTCTTAATCGAACACGAGCACGGGCCTAGCCCGCCCGTATTGCGGTTGCCGGGCTCGGCAGGTCGCCGTGGTCGGGCTCTGCTTCCACGGGCTTGCCGTCCACTTCGCTCCCGATCCGCGCGTCGCGCTGGACGTGCCAGCTGCGCCGCCTTCGGAAGCAGGATGACCTTCCAAGCCGTTGCCGGACTGCAGTCTCCGCGGAGACTTGCAAGCGGCCACGAAACGTGCCAAATAATCCCTGCGACAGCTATGTCTGGCGCAGACGGCCCGCCTCTCTGGCGGGCTTTTCTGTTTCTGGAGGTGGCGATGGCGGGCAGGGTGCTCAGTCCCTCCGACCGGCTGCGCAACCTCGCCACGGAGATGGAGACCCTGGCCGACGCCATGGAGGGTCCGTCCCGTACCGCCGCGCGCTCCGACATGCTGATCGCCGAATGCGAGCGCATCGCTGCCGACGTGCGGGCTGTGGTCCGTGGCCCTGTCCGGTCAATCTACCCGCCGCTCTGGCAGCGCGCCGGCCGGGCGGCTTGGTGACAGTGGAGGACGATATGCAGAGCAACACCAGCATCAGACAGGCTGTCGTCCTCGTGCTGCTCGCACTCGCGTGGCGGATCAAGAACGGGCGGCTACCTGCTCGGCCGTACCTCCAGCAGACAGAGCGGACCAGGCCCAGCCGGCTCGGCAGGGCCTGGTAGCCCCCCTTTGGGTCCTTCCGGCGCCCCAGGGTAATACGGGGGGCAAAGGCGCAGCTTCCGTCTAGCCACGAAAATCGTCTTAGTTCTTCCTCCTAGGGACCAAAAACGGCGGATTTCTGCGGCTTTTCCGCTCTGGAGCAGGGAAGTAGATGGAAATCGACCTCGAAGAGCCCAGCCGGCCGCAGCTCGCGGCCGTGTTCCAGGTCTCCAGCCGCTGGATCGGCGAGCTTCGGTCCCAAGGTAAAATGCCGGCGGATGGCGGCTCGCTGCTGGAGAACATCGAAGCTTGGGCGGCCATCAAATACGGTGGCGCCGCAGCGGATCCGGAAGCGCTCGACAAGGAGCAGGAGCAGGCGCGGCTCGCAAAGGAGCAGGCCGACGCCAAGG